>DATGFY010000352.1:0-3539 GCA_035308785.1 Bacteroidota bacterium
ACATTCGATATGCCGCCTCCCGGGCCGGCCGGCTCGCTCGATGCGCGTTTCTCGTCGCAGCAGTTCGTTGAGACACTTCCAAATTCAGCGTTGCGTTCAACGGATCTCTTGTTAATGCTTCGGTCGCAGGCATATCCGGTGACAATACATCTCACCTTGGTTCAGCCGGATATGAAATCGGTAACACTTCTGAATTCTGCGGGAAAAGTATTGGGCCGTTTGACGGGCAAACAGCAAGCGACCTTCACGATTACCGATCCGAATGTACATTCGGTGACAGTGCGCGCCGATTATTCCAACAGCAATATCCCGGGACGGTTTGCGCTGGCGCAAAATTATCCGAACCCATTCAATCCAACAACGACCATCCGATTCGACGTACCCGAGAACGCGTTTGTCACGCTCAAGGTTTATAATATCCTCGGTCAAGAAGTGAAAACGTTGGCGGATGAACAATATGCTGCGGGATCGTACGCTGTCTCCTTCAATGGGTCCGATCTGGCAACCGGTGTGTATTATTACCGGATGTCGGTTCTTGGTAGTGATCGGCGCAACATCGAATTTTCCGACGTGAAGAAGTTGGTTCTTGTGAAATAACTGCCCCCACCTCCTCGCTTCAGTGCGTTTCTGCCCCATGGCGACGGAAAACGAGCAGATGGCTGCTCCAACGCCTATTTGCTATAAACGTTCAGTTATCGTACATTAATTTAAATAAAAACAATAATGTTCCACCGAGGAGACTGAACAATGGCATTTGATGCAAACGAACCGATGGGGGAAGAACAGGAACGGCGGGAAGAACCTCAGCGACAGCGTCCCCAACCGATATTGCACAGGCCGAGGGCCACAAATCCGAAAATTGGAATGATGGCCGGAGGTGCAGTCGTGCTCTTTTTCCTTATCCTGGGCGGATACTTTTACATGAAGAACCGTTCCGCGGGCCAGAATTTGAATACGCCGGTCGCCAAGGTCAAGACCGATACCACTGCAGTGAAGGAAATTCTGCCGGCTGATACTTCACACCAGATGATACAGCAACAAAATACTCCTCAAGAGACGAAAAAGGAAAAGTCCGGTTCGATGAAAACGGGCAAGAAGACCGCCTCTATGAAATCGAACGAATCGGCGACGGCAAAAAAAAAGTCTGAGATGACAGAATCTCTGCCGGTGGAGAAATCGGACATGTCCACCTCCGGCGAGTACACAATCTATATCTATTCGTTTAGAGATAAGAAGAATGCTGATGACGAAGCCGGACGCTGGAAGGATGCGGGCTACCCATCATATGTTACACAGCATAAGTCGTTGTACCGGGTTTCGCTGGGCCGCTACCCATCGAAGGATGAGGCGCGAAAGGATGCTGAAAAATTGAAAGAGGGTTTTGAGAGCGGGTATTATATCGATCTGATGAAGTGATCCCGCCTCCGAGAGCGCCAGAGTCGGGGTTTTGCTCTTCGACCCGAATTTTCGTATATTGATATATAGCAATCAAAAAAATGGAGTTTTTAGCGATGAAAGAAGCAATTCACCCCACATACAGAAAAGCAATTGTTAGCTGCATTTGCGGCAGTACATTTGAAACCCGTTCGACTGCGGGAAACCTGAAGGTCGAAATCTGCTCGAAATGCCACCCGTTTTACACGGGTAAACAGAAGCTGGTCGATTCGGCCGGCCGCGTAGAGCGTTTCCAAAAGAAGTACGGCAAGAAAACGGCGGAAGTTCCCGCCGCGTAATACCTGTTGCGGTACCACTGAATTTGAACGGAATGTACGACCTACATTCCGTTTTTTATCTTTAGAACTCCGAACCTTATGCGCTATTGTATATACGAAGACGCGCAGTACTCCAACTTTCTGCCTCTTACCTATTTCCGTTCCGTGTTCGATCTGCGCTGCGGCGCAGGGACGCTTTTCGAACGGATTCAGCATTATATCCCATCCAAGCAGTATCACTTCATTATCCGGCCGGGCCTTGCGCCTCTGGCCTCAGAAGATCATCCGGGAGTACACATCAACCTTGCGGCAGCAGAGGATACATGGTATATCAATGGGCGTGTTATTGCCAGTGAAGGTCTTGCAAAGGCAATACGTTCGTACAAATCGGGCGAGGTTGTCTTGTCTGCCGGCGACGAGATCGTAGCTGCCCGGATAGAAGCCAAAACATTTGCAAAGGCCGCCGATGGGGGAGAGAGTTCGCAAGGAGAGCTGGTATCGTTGGTCGCCCACATGGAGAATAAGTCGATCAACTGCCAACTGGCGCGCCACCCGTGGGACTTGTTGAATGCAAATGCGGAAGAAATTTCCCGCGATTTCACAAATCTTTCAAGGCGGACTCGGCGAAGAATTGCCGGCAAGATTTATCCGGGCGCGTCGCTCGTGAATCGGAAAAATATCTTGATTGGCAAAGGGAGCGTTGTAAAACCCGGGACGGTGCTGGATGCAGAACACGGGCCGATTATCATCGGCGATAATGTCACCATCATGCCAAATGCTGTGATCGAAGGTCCGGCGTGCATCGGCAGCGGTTCGATTGTGAAAATCGGCGCAAAGATTTATTCGGGGACGTCGATCGGGCCGATGTGCAAAGTCGGCGGGGAGATCGAACATTCCATCATTCAATCACACTCCAACAAACAGCACGATGGATTCCTGGGCCACTCCTATCTTGGAAGCTGGGTGAATCTTGGCGCAGACACGAACACGAGCGATTTGAAGAACACCTATTCGAATATCCGATTTTACATTAACGGTGCGATGATTGACAGCGAGCAGCAATTCCTGGGCTTGGTGATGGGGGATCATTCGAAATCCGGCATCAATACGATGTTCGATACCGGTACAAACGTAGGGGTATCGTGCAATGTGTACGGCTCGGAGATCCCGCCGAAATTTGTGCCGTCGTTTTCGTGGGGCGGCGGGTTGAAATACGAAGAGTATGATCTCGAGAAAAGTCTCGCAACTGCACGGCTCGTCATGGCGCGGAGGAACGTCTCGATGAGTACTGCGTACGAACAATTGTTCCGCAGCGTGTTCGAACACACCGCGGATGCGCGGCGAAGGACGAAGAGTTAACCAATGGAAACGACCGAACAGCAAACAACATTTGCCGGCGCCCGTGCGATCGCGGTCAGGATTTTGAACCGCGTCGAACGCTCCGATTCCTATCTCGATAAATTGCTCGATGTCGAACTGAAGGATCCCGAGCTTCCCAATGCCGATAAGAGCTTGCTTGCAGAAATCGTTCACGGTGTCATCCGCTGGCAGGGAAGGTTAGATTGGCTGCTGAACAAGTTCACGCACGGGAATTTTTCGAAATCCGAAATCAACATCAAGAATATCCTCCGGAGCGCGCTGTACCAGATCATATTCCTCGATCGAATTCCTCATTATGCCATTGTGAACGAAGCCGTGGAGTTCACCAAACGTCTGCGCGGGGAAAAAATGGCGAACCTCGTTAACGCCGTGCTTCGGAATATCCTCCGCAGTCTGGATAGCATCCACTATCCTGTGATGGCGGACGATCCGCTGCAATATCTGAGC
>DATGFY010000353.1:0-1907 GCA_035308785.1 Bacteroidota bacterium
AAACCCGCCCAAGAACCACGTACGCAGAATTTCCGCCGGCCGAACGAATACCGCGTGCGAAATACCTCCGTAATATCTCAGATTCACACCGTCATTCTCTGATCTCTCTGCGACAACCAAATCTCCGTAATCTCGTGTGTAGGGAACTTGGCCGTGCGGTGCGAGCCAATAATTGGTATTGTAGCTGTAGTCGCCATCAACGAGGTGTGCGCTTTGGTGCATAACGCGAAAGCGCGCCTCCAATCCGGATGCCCCGTTCAGAGGGGAGAGCGATACATCTCCTCCGAAAAACCCATCGAGAGCATCGATTTGGAGTCGAAAACCTTCTGCGCCATTTGATACCGAATAGCTCATGAAATCGATGCCGGAGGTAAGCCGCAGATTCGAGGCAGGGATATCATATTCAACCAAGTCGATGGTATTGCCGAGATCGATTCTCATCTGAGAATTTGTTGTGATCTTGAATATGCCGACGCGGGCCTCCTGGACTTCAGCGCGAAGCGATTCAAAGTTGTGTCCCGGGGGGAGAAAGATCATGTGATTTGAAGAGTCGGCTCCATTTTGAGCGATTGCCGCATTGGACAGCGCAAACAAAAAGAGCAACATAGTTAAATACATGTGGCGATGTTGAGTTGCACTAGAGAGTTGTTGCATTTTTGGATGGCGCATGCGTGTTAGGAAATCAAGAGAAAATGAGATATTTTTATGTAGTTTGTGGTCAAACAATCTGAAAAATAGCGAAAAAAATGCCCGAAAAAAACTTATCAGCCGATGAATTGCAGCGCTATGCGCGGCACATCGTCATGCCGGAGTTCGGGATCGATGCGCAACGCAAACTAAAAGCGGCGAGCGTGATTATTATCGGCGCGGGAGGTCTCGGTTCTCCGGCAGCGCTGTACCTTGCTGCTGCAGGCATCGGCAAGATCGGTGTCGTGGATTTCGACGACGTTTCGATGTCAAATCTCCAACGGCAGATACTCTACGGTACGGGTGATATCGGCCGCCCGAAGACGCGATTGGCTGAGGAACGCATTCGCTCGCTCAATCCGAATGTGAAGATTGAAACGTATAAAACCGCTCTTGAGGCAAGTAATGCCCTCGATATTCTTTCCGGTTTTGATATTATTCTCGATGCGACCGATAATTTTGCAACCCGTTACTTAGTGAACGATGCATCGTGCATTCTCAAGAAGCCGAATATTTACGGAAGCATAATCCGTTTTGAGGGTCAGGTGAGCGTGTTCGATCCTAACCGCGGCCCGTGTTACCGGTGCCTCTTCCCGGCCCCGCCGCCGCCCCATTTGGTGCCGAATTGCGCCGATGGGGGAGTCCTCGGCGTGCTTCCGGGTATCATTGGTTCGATGCAGGCGTTGGAAGCGATGAAGGTCATTACCGGCATTGGACAACCGTTGATTGGTCGGCTCGTTCTCTTCGATGGCCTCTCGATGAGAATGATGGAAATTGCGATTGCGAAAGATCCTGCATGTCCATCGTGCAGTGAAAACCCGGAAATCCGTACTCTGAGCGATTTGGAGCACGCTTGCAGATCGATTCGAGAGGTAACGATTGGCGAGCCGGCAAAAGATGAAATCACTCCTCGTGAATTAGAGTCGATTCTCTCAAACGGTAAAAATTTATTTCTGCTTGATGTGCGGGAGCCGGGAGAGTATGATATCTGTAATCTTGGCGGACACCTTATTCCGCTCGGAGAGCTTCCTCGCCGACTTGGGGAAATTGACGCGACCAAACCTATTGTTGTTCACTGCAAGAGCGGTGCCCGGAGCGCTTCGGCAGTTACGCTGTTAAAGAATGCCGGCTTCCGCGATGTTCGTAATCTTGCGGGCGGAATCGACGCCTGGGCTGAGCAAGTCGATGCGCATTTGCAACGGTATTAGAGATATTCTTTC
>DATGFY010000354.1:0-4332 GCA_035308785.1 Bacteroidota bacterium
TCATGCCGCAGCCGATACCCTACAAGGGAAAGGTGCTCACGCAGATCTCGAACTACTGGTTCGAGACGATGGCGGGCGTCATCCCGAACCACATCGTCGCGAAGGATGTGCGCGATTTTCCGGCAGTGTGCAAGCCGTATGCCGATGATCTGCGCGGCAGAAGCATCGTTGTGAAGAAGGCGACACCTCTCACCGTGGAGTGCATCGTGCGCGGATACATTTCCGGATCGGGGTGGAATGAATACAAAGAAAAGAAGTCGGTCTGCGGCATTCCGCTTCCGGCCGGGCTAACCGAATCTGCGAAACTTCCTGAGACCATCTTCACGCCTTCCACCAAAGCCGACGTGGGTCACGACGAGAATATCGATTTCAATACGGCAACGAAAATGATCGGCAGAGAGAATGCGATTACTGTGCGCGATACAGCAATCGCCGTTTATTGCCGTGCCGCGGATATCGCCGACACCAAAGGCATCATCATCGCCGATACGAAAATGGAGTTCGGAATGTTCGAAGGCAAGCTGATTCTCATCGATGAGCTGCTTACGCCCGATTCATCGCGCTTCTGGCCGAAAGCAAAATACCAGCCGGGCAGAGCGCAAGAAAGCTACGACAAGCAGTATGTCCGCGATTACCTGCTTTCGATCAAGTTCAACAAGCAGCCCCCCGGACCAAAGATGCCCGATGAAATCATCGCAAAGACCTCCGAGTTGTACCGCGAGGCGCTGAAAAAGCTCACCGGCAAGGATGTGGACGAGTAGTCGCAATCGCCCCAGACCCTGATTGGTTTAAAATAGAAATCGCATTGCCACGACCTTCAGGTCGTGGGTCAGAGCAGCCATACTTGATTGGGCTTTAGCCCATGACACCGAGGATGTAAGGGTTAAAACCCTTCGCTTCTTAAGGATAATTTTCCACGACCTAAAGGTCGTGGCAATGATTATTTTTGCAACAATTTGCTTATCGATGAAAATCACCATCCGTGTAAAAACAAATTCTCGCTGTGAGGAAGTGCGCGAGACTACACCTGGGGCATACGCAGTGAGTGTTAATGCTCCGCGAATTGGGGGCAAGGCCAATGAAAGGGTGGTTGAATTACTTGCGGAATTCTTCAATAAGCCCAAACGTGCAATTGCAATTTTGCATGGACACACGGGGAAGAGCAAGGTGGTAGAAATAGTTTAGGGCGGCCCGCTTGGTCGCCCTAGCGATCGCACGTGATTATTCCTTCTCACTTCTAACTTCTTTCCTCTTTCCATTTTAGCAGTGTTGTAACCTTTCCGTACATTTCTTACATTAGAGTGACAAATTCAATGAATTACGGAAATCTTCGGGGTTTAACCCTTACTGAGTTGGAACATCTTGCCGCATCCCTTGGCGAGCAGAAGTTCCGCGCGCGCCAATTGTTCGAATGGCTCTACCGCAAAGAGGCCGACTCGTTCGACCAGATGACCACCTTGTCCAAATCGTTCCGCGAAAAACTCTCCGGTGTTGCGCACATTGAGTCACTGAAGCTTGTAACGGAATCGCATTCTGCAGACGATGGCACGACAAAATTCTTGTTCGAGCTCGCCGACGGCAAGCGGATCGAAAGCGTTCTCATTCCGCCGAAGACGGCATTTGCAAGCAAAGAAGCCGGAACCGAAGAAGAACAGAAGCGGCTGACGCTTTGCGTTTCCACGCAGGTCGGCTGTGCACTTGATTGCGCCTTCTGCGCGACTGCCTCCATGGGCATTATTCGGAATCTGACGGCAGGGGAGATCCTCGATCAGGTGATTCAAGCGAGAAAAATATCCGGAAAAACCATTACGAATCTTGTCTATATGGGCATGGGCGAGCCGATGATGAATTACGAACAGACGATGAGTTCGATTGAGATTATCTCGACCGCAATGGGGATTGCGGCCAAGAGGATTACCGTCTCCACGGCGGGTGTTGCCCCGAAGATCCGGCAGATGGCAGATGAAAACCGCAAGATGAAGCTCGCCGTTTCGCTGCATTCGTTGGACGACGCCGTGCGCTCGCGTTTAATGCCAATCAATAAAAAATATCCCGTTACCGAATTGATCGATGCCGTGCGCTACTATTATAAGCGGTTGAAACAACGGGTGACTTTTGAATACATCTTATTCGACGGCGTTAACGACCGCGACGCGGATATCAAGTTGCTGATCCGGCTTTCGAACTCGATGCCGTGTAAGTTTAATATCATCCCATATCACAGCATCGCCTTTACGCATCCCACCGGGATGGGGGCGGAACTGCGCCCGACGCCCGCTGCAAGGGCAGAAGAATTTGTTGAACGTTTGCGCGTTGCGCATGCCACCGTGTTTGTCCGCAGCAGCGCCGGTGAAGATATCGATGCGGCATGCGGGCAGCTTGCCGTGAAAGCCGAGCGCGGAAGGTCGTTGCGCCGCGGTTCCTCTGCCCGCCAGTCCCATCATCCGGATTTAACACCTGCATGAAAGTTGTTTTTTGTTTCTTGTTGTTCGCATACTGCGCATTCGCGCAAATGAATATAATCGAACCGAAACCGTATGAACACATCACTCCGGATCGTACGTACCACGTCGTTCATTATAAACTGAACATTACTGTCGATGTGAGGGGCAAGACATGCGGTGGCACATCGAACATCACGCTGGTTCCGCTCCGTCCGAATCTCGATACGGTGCGCATCGGCGCGGGCGATATGAAAATCTCCGGCGTGACGATGGGAAAGTCCGCGCTCCAATACCGCACGCAAGATGAGACGCTCCTTGTCGCGCTCGCAAAACCCGGCCGCCTCACCGATACGATGACGCTTGCTATTGCGTACAGTGTATCCTCCCCGAAAAAGGGGATGTACTTTACTTCCCCGGATAGCGGCTATCCCGAACGCCAATGGCAGGCATGGACGCAGGGCGAGTGCGAAGACAACCATTTCTGGTTTCCGTGCTACGATTATCCCAACGACAAAGCAACGAGCGAGATGATCGCGACTGTAGATGACAAGTTCGTTGCGATCAGCAACGGCTTATTAATCGATACGAAGGCCGATCCAAAGCATCACACAAAGACGTATCACTGGAAAGAAAGCAAACCGCATTCATCGTATCTTGTTTCTCTCATTGTGGGAAATTACGTCGGCGTGAAAGATTCATGGAAGAATATTTCGGTAACAAGTTATGTCTATCCGTTCCAAAAAGACATTGCGAAGTATTCGTTTGGCAAAACGCCGAAGATGATCGGGCTGTTTTCCGATAAGATCGGCGTTTCGTATCCCTGGGAGAAGTTTGCACAAACGGTAGTGCAGGATTTCATTTTCGGCGGAGAAGAAAACGTAACTGCGGTCACGTTGAACGACGGAACGATCCACGACGCGCGCGCGGATCTTGACCGGAACAGCGACGGGCTGGTTTCGCACGAGCTCGCGCACATGTGGTGGGGCGATCTGCTCACCTGCCGAAGCTGGCGCCATGCGTGGCTCAACGAAGGTTTCGCAACATACTTTGAAATGCTCTTCACGCAATACGATAAGGGACAGGACGATTACCTCAAGGAAGTCCAGAATAATCAGAATTCGATTTTGACGACCGATAACGGCGAACATCGCCGCGCGACTGTATCGAGCACATACAACGAACCGATTGAACTGTTCGGCAACCGCATTTACGATAAGGGCGGTGTGATTCTCCACATGCTCCGGACGTACCTGGGTGAGGAATTGTTTTGGAAATCGATCAACCATTACGCGACGAAGTTTTCGTATCAGAATGTCGAGACGAACGATTTCAAAGTTGCGATCGAAGAAGCGACTGGCGAGAATCTTGATTGGTTCTTCAACCAATGGGTCTATAAGCCGGGCTATCCCGAATTTACTGTAGCCGAACGATACGATGCCGATACAAAACTCGTCCATCTGACCGTTCAACAAGTTCAAAAGCGCGATTCATTGACGGGGTTGTTCATCTGCCCGCTGGATGTACAAGTGTGGGTGCATGACAAGCCCGAGATTCACCGTATCACCTGCTCGAAAGATTCCGAGGAGTTCACCTTCTCCGCCGATGAAAAACCGGCACTCGTTATTTTCGATAAAGGCAATACCATTTTGAAAAAGGCGACATTCAAAAAATCATCGCTTGAATGGATATACCAACTGAGCCATGCCAAGGATGGAGTTGACCGTTCGATTGCGTTGAACGAACTTCGCAGCATGCTCGATTCGACAAGCGTAAGGGGCGCCATCGGCTACGCGATGCTCCATGATTCGTTCTGGGATTTGCGAAGAACGGCCGTGATGGCGACGGCGGATGGACACAGCGATAGCGCGTCATCGTGGCTCATGCAGGC
>DATGFY010000355.1:0-9891 GCA_035308785.1 Bacteroidota bacterium
ATCGGCGAAAGAACGTTATTCAGATCGTGCGCAATCCCGCCTGCCAGCGTGCCGACGCTTTGCATCCGTTGCGAGCGAAGGAACTGCACCTCGATTTTTTTCTTCTCGGTAATATCGGTGTTGATCACGAGAATCGATTTCGGTTTTCCGGCATCGTCTAAGACCAAGCTCCAATTGCTGAGCACAACGATTTCTTTGCCGGAGCGCGTCACGTGCTGCACTTCGCCGTGCCACTCGCCGTTTTCATGCACCGCGGTGTACGCCTCGCTCAACGAAGGCATCTTGTCTGTAGAAAGAAGCTCGATCGCATTCTTGCCCGATGCCTGCGACGGGGTCCATCCATAGATGCGTTCCGCGCCCATGTTCCAGAACTCGATCGCGTAATTGAAGTCGAGCACAAAAATCGCGTCCTGTGCGCGGTCGAGCAATGCCGCCTGCTCGCGAATCTTTCCGTGGGCAGAACGGATCTGCGTGAGTGCGGCTTCGGTTTTGTCGCGTTCGATCCGTAAGTCGCGCGTGCGCTCATCGACCAACTCGACCAACTCATTTGTGCGGACGTGCCGCAGACGCAGCCGGTGAACGCCGTACGCGAGCACAATCAACCCAATAATGCATACGCCGAAGAACCACGAGGTTTGGTAAAAGAACGGTGCAAGGGTAAAGGTCGCTGCAGCGCCGGTGGTGTTCCACACCCCATCGCTGTTGCTTGCCTGTACGCGGAACGTATAGGTGCCCGGCGGCAGATTCGTATAGTACGCCGCGCGGTGCGTGCCCGCGTTGATCCAATCGTTATCGAATCCTTCAAGCTTGTACTTAAACTTCACGAACTCGGGCGCAGTGAAACTCATCCCTGCGTAACGGAACTCGAACCGGTTTGTCCCCGGCGCAAATGACATTGATTTCAGCTGGTCGACGTCTTTGTTGTCCGCAAGAAACTGTTCGATCGAAACGCTCGGCGGCTGTGTGTTGATCTTCAAATGTTCGGGATCCACGTTCACGATGCCTTTCACCGTGGGGAACCAGAATGAGCCGTCGTGGGCGCGCCATGCCGCTGGTTGGTAGCCGCCGTCGCATTCGCGGCTGCGCATGCCATCGGCTTTGCCATAGGAAATGCTCGTAATTTTCGCCAGCGATCCATCGGCGAACTTATTGAGATCGTCAACATTTACGCGGAAGACGCCCCTATTCGAGCTCATCCAAAGATTATTCGATCCGTCTTCAACAATCGAAAAAATCTGGTCGTCGAACAACCCCTCTTTCATGGTATAGGTCGTGATTTTTCCGTACTTCAGCCGGCATAAGCCCGCTGCGTCGGTGCCAATCCAGATCGTGCCATCGCGGTCCTCGAGCATTGCGTACACTTCGTCGCACGGGAGAATGTTCTTAGTCGAATAATTAGTAAACTTGCCGTCTTTCATCATGTCAACTCCGCCCCCGTGCGAACCGATCCACAAATTGCCTTTCGAATCGCGCAGGAGACAATTAATTCGGGTGGCGGTAAGGCCGTCTTTCATGCCATAGTTCGTGAATGTGCCGTTGACAAGGTGGTCCAAACCATCGCGCGTGCCGATCCACATGCCGCCGCTGCCATCGCCCGTCATTGCGCTGACGCCCGACAGGTTGCTGGGGGCAGTGTACGTGGTGAACTTTCCGTTGCTCAGTTTCGAGAGGCCGCCGCCGAACGTCCCGACCCAGATATTCGATTGGGCATCTTCATACAAACCCATCGTGAAGTTGGTTGGCAGTCCCTCTTTTGTGGTGTAGTGCGTAAACTTTCCATTCGAAAATTTATTCAACCCGCCGCCGGCTGTGCCGATCCAGAGATTTCCCGCATGGTCTTCAAGAATGCTGAACGCAAAATTGCCGCCGAGACCCTCCGCCGGACCGTACGCATGGAAATTCGTTCCGTGAAAGCGGTTCAAGCCGCCCCCGTTGGTTCCTACCCATACGTTGTCTTCCTTGTCGATCATCACTGCGCCAATCTGATCGTTCGATAAGCCGTCGCTGACCTGATACGTAGAAATCATTCCACAACTCATGCGGTTCAATCCGGCGCCGCCCGTGCCGATCCACATATCGCCGTGAGAATCTTCGCCCACGGCCGTTACATAATTCGCCGTCAAACCGTCAGCGGTCGTGAAACTCGTCACCGTTTTTCCGGCGACATGCACAAGTCCGTATGAAGTTCCGATCCAGATCGAACCCGTTGGCGGTTCGTAGAAAGTCATCGTCAGTTTATCGGCAAAGGTTTTCCCCAGATCGGGATGAGAAACCTTACCGTTAGAATATGTCGCCGCGCCTTTGTCGGTGCCGATCCAGAGCGTGCCGTTACGGTCTTCGTGCAGCGCATGGATATCGTTCGATGGCAATCCGTCGCTCGTTGTCAGATAGGTGAACTTTCCATTTTGATAATGCGCTACGCCTTTCGCTCCGGTGCCGACCCACACGCTCCCATCGGCCGAGGGGGCGACGACGGGGATGGCGGTCGCGGAAAATCCATCTACCGAAGCATAATTTTTAAATGCGCCTGCTTTGTACGACGACAAACCGCCGCCTTCGGTGCCGATCCACAATGTTCCATCCGGCGTATATGCCAACGTGGTGACAAAATTCATTTTCAACTCGGGATTCGTATTCCGGTCGAAGACATCGAACCGTTCCCCGTCGAAACGCACTAGTCCCTCCTGCGTGCCCATCCAGATATAACCGTCAGGCGTCTGGAGAAAGGAGGTGACAGTATTTTGCGGCAAACCGTTATCCTCCGTCCACACCTGATGGCCGTAGCGAGAGATCGCATTGAAATAATCGCATTGCGGCGCTTGGCCGAATGGTTCGGCGGAGAGAAATGAGAATGAGAATAGCGCGAGAAGGGCTATCAACTGCGCCCGCATCGCCCGGGCCGGTCTGTGTGCGTTGTTCATAAGTGGAGCATCCGTAAATAAATAGAGAAAATGGCCTGATACCTTGATTTTGTATACATCCAATTTAATCTATTAGTTACGGGGCGGCAAGACGCTGGGTGACGCAAGTCACTGACTTTTCAAGGAGATACCGAAAAAAGGCCATACGGCGGGGTTGACTGTAGCGGAATTTGTGCCTATCTTACGAAATCATGAATGGAAAACGAAAACCAATTTGGGGGATAATCTCGGCGCTGCTTTTCGCTGCCATTGCTTTCATTAACGGCTACAACGATCTTGGAAAACCGCTGCGGCTCGTCAGCTTGCTGGCCGTCTTCTTCGCCGCGCTAGCGTCGGGGATTATGATCGGGAAGCTTGATGAAAAGCATATCGCCGCCAAGAAGGAAAACGAGAATCCCTCCGGGGTTTAGCGAACCGCTCGAACGATTCGTTTCACCTTCTCCACATCTACTTCCCGCTTCGCTCCAAATCCTAATCGGTCGTGTGCGCTTTTTTTGGCAACTGCGCTGCCGACGTGAATCTCTCGCACTCCCGTTTCCTCCACAATCTTTTTCGCATTCTTCTCGTTCACTCCCGCTCCTGCCATGATGGCAATGCGTCCACCGGCCCGGCGAACTAACTCCGCAATCAACTGTACCCCCTTCTCCGCGCTGCTCTTCTGACCCGACGTTAACAACCGGTCCGCTCCCGCTTCAATAATCTGTTCCAGCGATTTCATCGGATTTTTCACTGCATCGAATGCGCGATGGAATGTCACGCTCATCGGCCTCGCCGCCATAATCAGCGCACGCATACGCACAACATCGATGGTTCTCCCCTGTGTAAGAATACCGATTACAACTCCCGCTGCGCCAAGTTTCTTTGCAACGGCGATGTCGCGTTTCATAATTAACAAATCAGTCCCGCCATAACAGAATCCTCCTGCCCGCGGACGAACCAGCACGTGCACCGGAATCGAACAATGCTTCACGGCCAGTTCGATTGTCCCGGCGCTTGGCGTCGTGCCGCCTTCATGCAAATTGGCGCACAGCTCGATCCGGTCTGCACCGCCCCGCTCCGCCGCAATTGCAGATGCAACGGAATCGACGCAGACTTCCAATAGTACGTCATGCCGTCCGCCATAGGCGGATCGTTTCGGCATCTGTCTTTTCTTCTCAGTCACTTTTTTATCCCAAACGGTTTCTCGCTCACATAAAACCGGAACGCCTTAATTTTTCCCGGAGCTTCACCCCGCCGAGAGAGATACTTGAATCCGCCGACCGTTGTTGTTGCGCCGAGATCGATGGCAATTTCGTGCGGATGAACCGGCTTCGATTTGTACCAGAGCGAATGCCAGATCGTTTCGGGGTCGTCATCGAAAACGTTCTCTGCGCGGCCGTCCTCGCCTTCTAGTTCTTCGCCATCGACATAATAAATTTTCCACCCCTCGCGCGATATTACCTGCCCATTCGGATTGAGCGCGTAGAGTTCGGCGATCGAGGCGAACGGATCGTTCCGTTCCGATGAAAGCGATTGCAGGCAGATGTACCGTCCGGTCCGCGGCGGAAACCAGAATGTCTGCAACGAATCGCCCGGTTGGAATTCTCCGCGCAACGTCACGTTTGTGGTGTCGAGTTGAAGCGTTCCATGTGTCCGTACCGGCGGCGGAGGCGCGAGCGAATCGACGCCGAGTTGATTGAGAATTGGTTCCGATAATCCGGCAATAAACTTCGGCGGTTGTTTCTCCAGTTCCAGTACCACGATACGGTTCTCGCCTTTCTTCAGCCAATCCCCCGGGAGAAATAATGTTTGCTGCGGCCCGATGGACCAGTACCTACCCAGATTATACCCGTTCACCCACACGCATCCCTTGCCCCACGCGCGCAAATCGAGAAATGTATTGTCGCACGTTTCCAGTTTGAAAGTGCCGCTATAAAACGCGGGCGGCTTGAGGCGCTTGGGGTTCGAAAAGTTCAACGAGCTGATATCGTCCAGGGGGAGCGAATAAATATCCCATCCTTTCAACTCTTTTCCCTCAAGCGTAACACTCTTGGTTATGCCTTTGCGGTTATCGAGGATTTCCCTGCCGTAATTCACTCTGCCGCCATTCTCAACGAGGATGTCGATTCCTTGATGCGGCTCCCTTGCCGGAATCCAGACCTTCTTTTGTTTGTGGCGCGAGTCCAGCGATGCAACCTTATCGCCGCCGACGAAGATGATCCCGTAATCGTGCAGGTCTTTGATCGTGAGCGTTCCTGGGAGCGGAGAATTGAGCGTTGTGTGGTACAGAATGTACCCATACGATTGCCCCATGTCTTCCATCGAGAGGAGAGAATCGGAACGGATCGGTTTCGAGAGAATTTCAAACAAACTGGCCGATTCGGTAAGGTTGACCGGCGCAAGAGCCATCGTCGAGGGCACTGTGTATTCCGATTTATCCGGCACGCGCCCGGTGAGTACTTTGGCGAAGGCGAAATACTTCTCCGTCGCCCTGCCCGCCTCATCCAACGGCGCGTCGTAATCGTAGCTGGTGGGCTGGGGCTGGTAATGGCCGCCGTAGTTTGCGCCGTTCATGAAACCGAAGTTCGTACCGCCGTGGAACATATACAAACTTACCGAGGCGCCGCTGCGGATCAGCGTATCGTACTGGCCGATGAAATCTTTCGCGGGCACGTTGGCGTGTTCCTCGCCCCAATGATCGAGCCAGCCGGGGTAAAACTCAGGCACGAAGTACGGTCCGTGTCCTCCGTTGTATTTGTTGACCGTATCGCGGAGCGCTTCCGGGTTCGTTTCACCGTTAATGGCAGGCAAGACGCCTGCAAGGTGCGCATTCTTGCATTGCGACGGCCCATCGGCAGTAAAGAGCGGAACAGAAAATCCGGCCTTGATCATCATGTCGCGGATCTTACTTTCATAGACCGTGTCCGATCCGTACGAGCCGTACTCGTTCTCCACTTGCGACATGATTACCGGACCGCCATTCGTAATCAGCAGCGGTTGGATCTCCTCGCCCAACCTGGTAATGTATCGCTCGCACGCCGCGAGAAATTTCACATCCTTGGAACGCACCACAAGATTGTGATCCTTCAACAACCACGCGGGGTAACCGCCGAAATCCCATTCGGCGCATGCGTATGGACCGGGGCGAAGGATAACGTACAGACTCTCTTGCTGCGCCTCGCGGACGAACTCCCGCAGGTTGTGGTTGTTATTCGAAAAATCGAACTTCCCTTGTTCGGGCTCATGGTAGTTCCAGAAGATGTACGTCGAGATGGTATTCAGCCCCATCACGCGCGCCATGTGGAGCCGCTGCCGCCATTCCTCGCGCGGAATGCGCGCATAGTGCATCTCCCCAGCAATGATCTGGAACGGCTTGCCGTTGAGGAGGAATTTGCCGTCGCGCACTTCGAACGTTCCGGCGTTCGCGCGGAGGATCGCAAAAAGCGCCAATGCCGATACAATCGTGCTTCGCAGTTTTGTCATTAACTATCGTTGAATTGTTATTCCAAATTAGAAAAATTCATCCGTAAAGCCAATTTCCAATCTCTCACCCCAGATTTGTTCCGTAGGATAAGCTTCAGCCTGTCCTACGTATTCGCTTTTCTCCTATATTTCCCGTATTATTCTGCAATCCATTTTACATACCATTCATCCAACCACATTAAGGAGAAATACGATGAAATCAGCCGTTATCTCTGGGATTGTCGGGGGCATTATCCTTTTTCTATGGAGTTTTCTTGCATGGGTCATTCTGCCGTTTCACACGGCCAGCATGCATTGGATCCCGAATGAAGACGCCGTAATCAGCACGCTGCAGCCGCTGCTCACCCAAAAGGGTCTTTACGTGTTTCCTCACCAACCATATATGAAGGCCGACGAAGCATCGATGCAGGCATGGACTGCAAAAGTGAAACGCGGCCCCACCGGCATGATCTTCTACGATCCCTCCGGCTCCGATCCGATGATGCCGAAACAAATGATGATGGGAATCTTCCTGGATTTTCTCACCGCATTTCTCGCCGCGTGGATGCTCGCCACCAGTGTGATAGCAACCGCGCCGTACGCTTCCCGCGTAATGTATTTTGTGATGATCGGAGTGTTGATCTCCGTCTCAGTCCATTTAATTAATTGGAATTGGATGGGCTTCCCCACCGATTGGACGCTCAGCTTAATCGTCGATACAATCTTCGGCTGGACGCTCGCAGGCCTCGGTATCTCAGCCCTGATCAAGCCGGTTCATCCGGCTGCCGCAGCTTGAACGCGTTCGCCTCGTAACGTTGAATTCTTTTAGCTAAGTATTCTCCCCTGAAAATCAAACCCCTCCCTTCGCAAGGGAGGGGATGGCTTGCCCGGTTTACCCGACGTCTGTGTGGCGGGCCATCTTTTGGGACGGGGGAGAGTTCACCATACCTTCGTCATTGCGAGGCGTCCCGTCAACGCAGTTGACGGGGCAACGCGGCAATCCCAATGTTTCGCGTAGTAAATCTTTGGTAGTCGCAACCTTCAGGTTGCGTCGTGGAGGTAGAAACGCAACCTGAAGGTTGCGACTACTCTGCATTAAACAACTACGGGGACGCATATACATGCGTCCCCGTTTCGTTTTCTAACCCATCAGAAACCACCCATCTCACCCCCTCTCTTCGCCAAAGGCGAATCAAGAGAGGGGCAGGGGGAGAGTTCTGTGGCGACCAGGCCAATGGCGCGCTTAGTTCTGGCCCACGTTCTTCTGCTGATCGAATTCAAACAAGAGCGTAATCCGCACGTCCTTGCTTACCATTAAGCCGCCAGCTTCCAGCGCCTTATTCCATTTCGCGCCGAAATCCGTCCGGTCGATCGTTGTCGTCGCTTTGAATCCGGCCGCCGTAACTCCCCACGGAGTAACCACCTGCCCGGTGAATTTCGTATCGAGCACAACCGGCTTGGTGACGTCGCGGATCGTGAGGTTGCCCGTGATCGCGTAGGTTCCGTCGCCCGTCTTTTCGATCTTGGTGCTCTTGAACGTCATGGCCGGGTATTTTTCCGCGTTCAAGAAATCATCGGACCGCAAATGCGTATCGCGCTGATCGTTGTCGGTATTGATGCTGGCGGTCTTGATCGATGCGGTGATGACGGCATCCGAGAAATCGGGCTTCGTTGCCGTAAGCGTCGCATCGAAATCTTTGAACAGGCCGTTGACTTCCGAGATCACCATGTGGGTAACGGTAAAGTTCACGCTGCTGTGGGCTTTGTCTGCGGTCCACGTTGTTTGCGCCATGACCGGCGCTGCCATTCCGAGACCGACTGCGAGTGTTGCTGTTGCGAGGTTATTCATTGTGTGTTTCCTTTCAGTTTATGTTTGTGAGAGTCATCTAAAAACTACCAAATGTGGGTCATGCTGAGCACGAACGCGACAGCGTTCACGAAGCATCTCCGAATGTGGGGGATAGCGACCTTGTGCGTGGGAGATTCTTCGCTAACGCTCAGAATGACAGTCATCTGGAGCTCTTCTGATCTCTCTTTGTGATTGTGAGTGTAATTAGTCTTGTAATACGTTTGCAAAACGGATTGTCTTGTGAATCAGCAGTTTCAGCTGCGCTTCAATTTTTTGGTTCGTCATCGTGCCGTCGGCGCGGAACAGTTCATGCACCGCAGGTATGTTTGCCTGCGGTTGCGGAACCATATAGACATCGAGCGCGGTGAGGATCTGCCGCAAGTGCGCTTGCGCTCTCATCCCGCCTAACTGTCCGGGCGATTGGCTAATGATCGCCGCGGCTTTGCCGCTGAACGAATTGTTCCCGCCGCGCGTCAGCCAATCGATGGCGTTTTTCAATACCGCGGGTATCGTGTGGTTATGCTCCGGCGTTGCAATAATCAGCATGCCTGCGTCCTCCACCGATTTCTTCAACCGGATTACGGAATCGGGCAGCCCTTCGGCTTCGAGATCCTGGTCGTACATCGGCAGCGCAAGATCTTTCAGATCGATGGTTGCAACCTCGGCGCCTTCCGCTTCGGCAAATTGCAACGCTGCGTTCAACACCAGCTTGGTGTACGAACCCGTCCGCGTGCTTCCGGAAATTCCGACGACGCGGATGTTGCTTCCGCTCTTCACTTCCTTTGACGTCTTCATCGATTGTCCTTTCAAATTTATATTGTTGAAACTTAAAATATATGGGTAAAAAAAATCAGTTCCGATCTTGCAGCGACACGCCCAGTTTCTTCAGCAATTCGCACAATGTTTTTTGCTCTTCGACACTTAGCACCGATGCAATCTCGCCGACAAAGCACGCATGCTTCGGAAAAATTTCGTTGAACATCTTCTGTCCTTTCGCCGTCAACTGCGCAACGACTGTGCGCCGGTCTTCAGTGCTGCGTCGGCGTTCCACGAGGCCTTCGCGTTCGAGATTATCCACCACGCAGGTGATGTTCCCGCCGCTCACAAGCTGCTTCTTCGAGATATCGCCAAGCGTCATCGGTCCCAGGTGGCCGAGGCATTCCAGTACGCCAAATTGCGGCTCGGTCAGCCCGAACGTCTTGATCTCTTCCTGGTTCAGCTTGCCGACGGTTGAAAACGCCCTGGCCAGCTTGACGATGAGATCAAGCGCCAAATCCTGTTTTTCGCCGTATTTTCCCTGTTTTTTCACGACTTATTGTTTAAGTTTAAACTAATTAAGTTTAATATAATAGATCGAAAGGCAAATGTCAAGTCTTTTGGGAAAATATTTTTAGTAAGGATAAATGCATCGGATGGTAGACGAAAGGGCCAAAAACAAACCCCCCTGCAAGGTCGTTGCAGGGGGGTTTGCGCATTCGAACTACAAATGATTTCCTTACTTGATCACCTGTAATTTCCTCGTTTGGACGAACTCGCCTGCACGCAACTCGTAGTAATATGTCCCCGATGGCACATTGACGGCATTCCACGTGCGATTATGCGTTCCTGCGCCCAATTGTTCCGAGACAACGGTGGAAACTTCCTGACCCAGAATGTTGTAGATCTTCAGAGTGGCAAAAG
>DATGFY010000356.1:0-10900 GCA_035308785.1 Bacteroidota bacterium
TGCAAAACCAGCCGCCGCCGACCCAAAAGCTTCCGCCGCCGGTGACGCAGGAAGTTTCGGATACGACTAAGAAAGACACGTCGGAATCGAAGAGCCCAAAAACTTCGATGAGTATTTTTTCGCCGCTCAAGAATTTTGCAAAGTATCTCGTGAAGATTCCGTTTCTCGATTACGAGACGATCAGCATTGCATTCCAGCAAACCAACGGCGTCAGTTCGCAAGGAGTACCCGGATCGACCGGCTTCCAAAATTTCTGGCGGTTTCCGTTCCTCCAACCGCAAGATACCGCATACGGACCTTCGCGCATGTACCAGCTCGGCCTCGTCTCCGATCCGACCGGACAGGTGAAGTTTGCGCCGCGCTCGTCATTCCCATTCATCGGATGGGAGGTTGCGCCCGGGCGCCGCGCCGCAAACGGCGTCCTTGCCGATCAGTTCAGCGAAAACAATTCGCTCGGCCTCCACACCAACCGCCCGCTTTGGGATGGGGCGACAATTGAGTTGACATGGTCGATGAAATGGGCGTATTCCAAATCGACGACGACGAATACCGATTCCACCGGCTTCCCGGCACGGTACGGACCCGATAGTATCGGCGTAGTTTCCACGACCGCGGGCAGCACAGACCGGACATTCCTGACCCTGCCGCTCTTTGGGACGCTCGGAAGCTTGAAGAAGGTACTCCAACTCTACACTCCGCACATTAACGATCAAAACCCGCAGGTCGCGCTGGCGAGTTCATTCGAAAATGGACTTGAAGGGTTCAAATATCTACCACTGAACTGGACGATCCGGTGGGACGGCCTCCAAAAGATTTCGCCGTTCAGTTCGATCTTCAAGACCCTGACGCTCGATCACGCGTACACCTCATTATTCCACAAAGATTGGCAGAATACCTCCGGTGTGGAGCAAATAAACAACGAACACGTGCAATACGGCTTTGCGCCGCTCATCGGGCTTACCGGAACGCCGAAAGATTTGCTTGGCGGCGCCATCACCGGCTCGATCAAATACGGCACCACCGACGCGTTCGATCTAAACCTTGCGGCGTCTTCGATATCGGAAACATTCACGAAAGATATTTCGCTATCGCTGACCTACGGCAGGCACGGATTCTCTCTCCCGTTCTTCGGGGTGAATCTGCAAAACGACCTCGATTTCACCTTTACGTATTCGCTCTCCGTGAGTTCGCAAAAGACGTATACCCCGAACGATCCCACATCGAGTCCGGACGGATTGCCGCTCAACGGAACGACGCGCACAACGTATGAACCGCGCGTCCGCTATGGCTTAAGTTCGCGGGTTACCGCCTCGCTCTTTGTCCAGTACACCAGTACCGCGCCCGATGTGGCGGGTGCTACCAGTTTTGCGACGTCATCCACCGAGGCCGGCGTCGATATCAGCATTTCCATTACCCAATAACCCGTCCATTACTATTATAACGATCTTATATAGAGGGAGGACGTCGGAAGCAATCTAACCACTTGTTGTTTTTGTTCTAGTTCACTGAAAGTGTTATTTTATGAAAGAGACTATCATGACTGCTTCCAACGGGAAAAAAGGCAAAATACTCTGGGTTGACGATGAAATCGACCTTCTCAGGCCGCATATCCTCCTCCTTTCCGAACGCGGATATAATGTAGAAACTGCAACCAACGGCGAAGATGCCGTAGAATTTGTCAAGACGCGCCCGTTCGACCTTGTGTTTCTCGATGAGATGATGGCCGGGATGGGCGGATTGAAGACGCTGAATATCATCAAAGACATTCATCCGGAGTTGCCGGTCGTGATGGTGACGAAGAGCGAGGATGAAGGCCTGATGGAAGAGGCGATCGGAGTCAAGATCAGCGATTACCTTACCAAGCCCGTTAACCCAAGTCAGGTGCTGCTCGCGGTGAAGAAATTCCTCGAAGGAAAGAAGATCACCGAACAGCACGTCTCCCGCGATTATATCCAGGAGTTCAATACCATTACGGCGGAACTGCAGTCCAACCCCGGCTACGAACAATGGATTTCGATCTACGAGCGGCTGGCAGGATGGGGGATCGAACTCGACGAGCATCCGGAATCGGGATTAAAGCAAACGCTTTCCGATCAGGTAAAAGAATGTAACGTCGAATTCTGCAAATTTGTAGAGCGGAATTACCAATCGTGGCTCACCGCGCAGAAGCGGCCGGTTCTTTCCACCGACGTCGTGGAAAAATATCTTATCCCAGAGTTGAACGAAAACACGTCGGTCTTCTTCTTCGTCATCGATTGTTTACGGCTCGATCAATGGCTCGGGATGGAAACCGTCTTGCGGGAATTTTTCAACGTCAAGAAGAATTATTATTATTCGATTCTGCCGACGGCGACGCCGTACTCGCGCAATGCAATTTTTAGCGGCATATTCCCCGATGAAATCGAAAAACATTTTCCCGAAATCTGGGAAACGTGGGAAGACGACGATAACAGCCGCAACCGCCACGAGCACGAATTCCTCGAAAACCTGCTTCAGCGCCGCAAGGTGAATCTGAAACCGCAATCGAATTATATCAAGATCCTCGACCCCGAATTCGGCCGGGGAGTAGAACAATCGATTCAATCGTACACGCGGAACCGGCTGACTTCCATCGTGGTCAATTTTGTGGATATGCTCGCGCATGGCCGCTCCGATTCTCAGATTCTTAAAGAGATTGCGCCCGATGAATCGGCGTACCGGTCGCTTACGCAATCGTGGTTCATGCATTCCTACCTCTATAATATGCTGAAGACGCTCTCGCGGCAGAAAAACGTGAAGATTGTTCTTACTACCGACCACGGTTCTATCCGCAGCATGCGCAGCGCAAAAGTCATCGGCGACCGCGAGGCCTCATCGAATCTCCGGTACAAGTACGGCCGCAATCTCAAGTGCGATGAGCGGCAGGCGATCTTCATCAAGAATCCGAGCGATTACCGGCTCCCGAAACGCGGTTCTACTATCAATTATATCATCGCGAAAGAAGATTTCTATTTCGTGTATCCGACGGAATTCCATAAGTACGTCGCGCACTACCGCGATAGTTTCCAGCACGGCGGCATCTCGATGGAAGAAATGATCTTGCCGGTTATTACGCTGGAACCGAAAGGATAGAGCACGGGTCTTTCGCTCTCGTAAAGTTGCACAGAACTCTCCCCAACCCCTCCCTTTAAAAGGGAGGGGCTGATTCTTGTCATTTAGTCACAGAATATCCTACGCCAAGTTCGGAAAAACATACCGCGCAATCTGGTTCCTCAGTTTTGAAGAAGCCGCGCACATCCGAAAAGGTCGTCTCCCACAGCGAAGCAGAGACTATTCGGATTGGGACCGATTTCGCAACGCGTCTGCGGAGCGGAAGCGTAGTCGCGTTGTACGGCGATCTAGGTTCCGGCAAGACGCGCTTCATCAAAGGAATTTGTGCCGGACTTGGGGTCGCCACGAATGTCTCGAGCCCGACATTTAATCTCGTTCATGAGTACCGCGGCGCCTCATTCCGGGTATATCACTTCGATTTCTACCGCGTCCACGGCGTCGCGGAAATCGCCGATCTGGGCTTCGAAGAATACCTCGATGCCGGCGGCGTGTGTCTGATCGAGTGGGCGGATCTTGCAGGACGCCTTCTGCCTGCCGAGCGGTTCGATGTCCGAATGTCCGCGGGCGCAAAAACCGATGAGCGCTCCATCGTTATCGAATCGCATTCCCCGAACCTGTCATGACGATACTGGGCATAGAAACTGCGACCGAGATATGCGGCGCCGCGCTGATCAGTGATGGCGTGGTGCGTTCGGAGAAGTTTCTGGATACGCCGCGCGTCCATTCGAAACAATTGCTGCCGCTCATCGATTCGCTGTTCGTGGATGGCAGGAGCAGAAAGGAGATCGACGGGATCGCAATCTCGATTGGGCCGGGCTCGTTTACGGGTCTTCGTATCGGTCTCAGCACCGCAAAAGGACTTGCATACGCGTTGAACAAACCGCTGATTGCCGTGAACACGCTTGAAGCGTTGGCGCATCGCGCCCGTCAGGATAATTCGGCTCGGGATATCGATATGATTCTCCCTCTGTTGGAATCGCGGCGCGATGAATTCTTTGCTGCTGCGTACGGAATCGATGGGGGCGCGCTCATCGAGATATCACCGGCCATGCCTGCGGAAATGGACGACATTGTTCGCATGATTCAGGATCGAACGCGCGTCCTCGTAACGGGAAACGGGATGGACAAGTTTAAGCGGCTCCTGGCAGAGAAGGCCTCCACTATTTCGGAGGTATTCCTTTTTGCCGGGGAGCAATTTCGAAGATGCAGTGCGGCATCGGTCGCTTTACTCGGGGAACAACGTCTTGCCCGAGGCGAGGTTGCCGATCTTGCGGGCCTCGAACCTTCGTATGGCAAGGAATTTGTTGCAAAGATGAGCACGAGGTAGCAGAATAACCAATGACCAAGCACCAAACAAAATCAAAATTACAAATTCTAAATTAAAACACCGTAAATCTGTGAATGAAAACTGCGGGGGGTGTCGATTAATTCATTCGCTCTGGATCATTGAATTTTGATTTATTGGAAATTGTTTGGTTATTGATTATTGCTTGCCCGCCGTAGGCGGGGTTATTTTAATTAGTATTTAGCAACTTTCTCATACATTAAGAAAAGTTATGGCCTGGTTCCGGAGATCGAAAGCGAGCATCACTGGGGAAGCGCAGCGCAAAGAAACTCCCGATGGGATGTGGTCGAAATGCGGCGGCTGCGGCGAAATCATCCATCGTACGCAGCTTGAGCAGCAGCTCTTTACCTGCATCAAGTGCAATTTCCATTTCCGCATCGGAAGCAAAGAATACCTTCAAATCCTTCTCGACGAAAAATCGTTCAAGGAAATGGATCGGAAGATGCGGTCGCGCGATCCGCTCAACTTCGAGGATACGAAAAAATACAAGGAACGGATCAAAGAGTCGATCCGGAAGACCGAACTCAACGACGCAGTACGGACGGGGCGCGGCACGATTAACGGCGAAGAGATTGTCATCGGGATCATGGATTTTTCGTTCATCGGCGGAAGCATGGGCTCCGTTGTCGGGGAAAAAGTTGCGCGCGCTGCCGTGGAAGCGCGCAAATCGAAACATCCTCTTGTGCTCATCTCCTCGAGTGGCGGGGCGCGCATGATGGAGGGAGCGTTTTCGCTGATGCAGCTTGCCAAAACCAGCGCGCGGCTCGCGGAACTTTCCGCCGCCGATATTCCGTTTATATCGATAATGACCGACCCCACGACCGGCGGCGTCACCGCCAGTTATGCGATGCTGGGCGATTTCAATCTCGCCGAACCGGGCGCACTTATCGGGTTTGCCGGTCCGCGCGTTATTAAACAAACGATCGGCAAAGACCTTCCCGATGGATTCCAGCGCTCAGAGTTTCAGCTCGAGCACGGATTCGTCGATATGGTCGTCCATCGCAAAGATCTCAAAGAGACAATAACCAAACTTCTCCGACACGTCGCCGCATGAAGATTCACATTATCGGAGTCCCGATGGATCTCGGCTCCGGCAGGCGCGGCGTGGATATGGGGCCATCGGCGATTCGCATCGCCGGAATCGGCGAGCGCCTGCGCGAAATGGGCGCGCATGTTCTTGATGAAGGCGATGTATTCATCAAAAACCAGGAAGAGCAATCGGTGAAGGATCCGCGCGCCAAATACCTGCCCGAAATTACCCGCGCAATTACCGTTCTCGCGAAGAAAGTCGAACAGATCGTCAGCCGCGGGAATTTTCCGCTCGTCCTCGGCGGCGATCATTCCATCGCAATCGGCACTGTGAGCGGCATTGCAACGTATGCAAAGAAGAAGAAAAAGAAAGTGGGCATCTTTTGGATCGATGCGCACGGCGATTACAACACCCCGGAAAGCTCGCCCTCCGGCAATATCCACGGTATGCCGCTGGCGGTTCTCGCCGGGATCGGTCCGCGTTCGCTCCTGAACGTCGGGGGAGCGTTCCGTAAAGTCGATCCGCGCAACGTGGCAATCATCGGCCTGCGCAATCTCGATCGCGACGAGCGGACAAACTTATTGAAGACGGGGATGAAGCTGTTTACCATGGAAGAGATCGATAAATATGGCGTCCACCGGGTGATGAAAAAAGCGCTTGCGCAAATAGCGGCGAAAGTCGATTACCTCCATATCAGTTTCGATCTCGATAGCGTCGATCCGGTCTATGCGCCGGGCGTCGGAACCCCGGTCAAGGGCGGATTGGATTACCGCGAAGCGCATCTCATTATGGAAATGATTTCGGAATCGGGAAAGATGACGTCGCTGGAACTCGTCGAAGTCAATCCTATTCTCGATACAAAAAACCAATCGGCGGAATTTGCCGTCGAGCTGGTGCAGTCGGCGTTCGGCAAGAAAATTCTGTAACACGTGAGAAGGATATCATTCTCTACAAGCGAGAGCCGTCGGATACGAATCACTGCGATTGCCGTAAGCACGCTTGGACATTTGCTGTTTTTTGGTTTGCTGTTGTTCCTGCAACAAAACGTCGCTGAAGTGGCCGCGCTGATGGATCTTCAGTGGTCATCGGGCGGCGGCGGCGGGGGAGAAGGCATTAAGTTGTACGAAATTGAGTTCGGGCCGCAGTCCGGTACGCAAACCACATCGCCGGACGTCTATCAGTCGAAGGCCGACATGGTGAATGTCGAGACTGAAAAAATCGGCGACGTCGGCACGCCCGTCATCAAAGAGGAAAAACCGCCGGTCAAGGCGAAGAAGAAAAAGAAAGAAGCGTTATACGGCGAAAACTTGCCGACCAAGCACCGCCGCGGTTCCGGTCCCGGCGAAGGCGGGGGCGAGGGCGGCGGCACCGGCGGAGGAATCGGGAAATCATCGGGCTATTCGATCGATTGGGGCGGCATCGGTTCGCGCAGATTGCTCAGCGGCAGGCTGCCGAAATATCCCGAAGGCACGAACAAAGAAATGGCGGTGTATCTGCAGTTCACCGTTCTTGCCGATGGTTCCGTTGTTGGCGTGATTCCGCTCCGGCGGAGCGACGAACTGCTTGAGCGTGAAGCGATCGCTGCCTTGAAGACGTGGCGCTTCGATCCGTTGCCATCGCAGTACGAACAAAAGTCTCAGATCGGAAAAATTACCTTCAATTTCAAGCTGGAATGATTTCATTCCGCCCGCTGTTATAATAGATAGATTTGCCTTTCTCTCAACATTTAGGAGTTCTTTTCGATGAAACACAGAGCTATCAATTCATTTCTTACGTATGTAGTTTCGATCGTCTCTCTTTTCGTCCTTTGCTCCGTTGGCGCACTCGCGCAAGAGACAAAACTCGCCCCCGAGTGGTGGTTCGGCGGTGCGCTCGGGGCCAATATTAATTTCTACCGCGGCGATATCCAATTTTATCCCCCGCCCAATCCATTCCCCTTATTTTATAGTGAACATATTTCAACCGGAACTGGCGTAGGGTTGTTTGTTGCGCCCCTTATCGAATATACTCCGGTGGGACCATGGGGTGGCTTTCTTCAGTTGGGATTCGACGGGAGAGGTGGAAAATTTGATGAATCCGGCGGCAGTAAATTCTCTATGACGATGAATTATCTTTCGGTAGAGCCCGCTGTGCGCTATACCTTTTCAGGAACAGGATTGTACGCTTTTCTTGGCCCGTGTCTCGGGTTTAATATTTCGAAGTCTTATACCCGCACGCCCTCATCAGGTCCGGAAGTCTCCGGCGATTTTAGCGATGCACGTGGTACTGCGCTTTCTGCTCAACTCGGTGCAGGGTACGATA
Organism: Bacteroidota bacterium; assembly: GCA_035308785.1. Taxonomy (GTDB): domain Bacteria; phylum Bacteroidota; class Ignavibacteria; order UBA10030; family SZUA-254; genus DATGFY01. The sequence goes on from DATGFY010000356.1 coordinate 7,767, forward strand.
TTCCATTATCTAATCCCAATGCGGATCTCCAATCCATTCTTTCCCCATTTGTTTCCGGTCATGTAGGCCAGCCGCCGATCGATAGTCCATCGTGGAAATTGATTACAGTGCGCGCCGGGGTTGCCCTCAAGTTTGGCACCACCACGCACCTGCATCACGAGGTGAACCAGGAGGTACAGTTCTCACTCAAAGCGCCAAAGATTATCCCGAATACCCGCCGCGTGAAGGAAACCTTCCCGATGCGGAACGATGTCTTTTTCGATCTCGGCTCGAACGAGATCCCCACGAGGTATCAACGGCTCAATGCGGATGAAGCTAAGGGATTTACTGAAGAGCGCCTCCTCGAGCCGAAGCCGGAAGATCTTACCGGCCGCTCGCACCGTCAGTTGACTGTCTATTATAACTTGTTGAACGTGCTCGGCGACCGGTTGCGCCGCCATGCGACTGCAACAGTTACCCTTACCGGCTCCGCGCTCGAAGGCGCGAATGATGGGAAAGCGCTCGCCGAATCCGTGAAAAAATATCTTGTTTCCGCGTTTGGCATCGATGGCGGGCGCATAACAACTGAAGGGCGCGAACGGCCCGAGCATCCATCATCGGAACCGGGCGGCACGCGCGATCTCGATCTCGTCCACGCCGAAGACCGCAGGGTCGATATTTCGAGCGTCGATCCAAAGATATTGCAGCCGGTGCAGATTATTTCTTTGCAGGAAGATCCCCTTGATAGCGACGTTATCTTCAGCGTCGAAGGCGCGCAAGATGTATTGTCGTCATGGTCGCTCGAGGTGACCGGCGATTCCGGGAAAGTTGAACATTACGGCCCGTTCACGTCGAACCAGGAACGCATCTCCGGCAAGACGATCCTCGGCGCGCGTCAGTCAGGCCGGTATATGATTGCCCTCGTCGGCGAGACCAAAGGCGGCCAATCGGTCCGCAAAGAAGAAACGATGCGGCTCGCGCGTTCGGAAGCGCCGGAAGATTCTGCCGGTTCGCGGTTCAGCATCTTGTTTGAGTTCGATCAATCCAAAACGGTAGCGACGTACGATGAGTTCTTGCGGAATACTGTCGCTCCATTAATACCGGAAGGCGGCGCAGTGGTCATCCACGGCCATACCGATATTATCGGCGAAGAAAGCCATAACCTGAAGCTCTCGCAAGACCGCGCACAGGAAGCGATGCGAATTCTCGAAGATGCGCTTGCGAAAGCCGGCAAGCGCAATGTGAAGTTCGATACCTACGGCTTTGGCGCAGACCCGCGGCGCGCGCCGTTTGAAAATCGTTTGCCGGAAGAGCGGTTCTACAACCGCACCGTTATCATCGATATCGTTCCGGAACAGTGAGTTTGCTCCGGCGAGATTTCGCCAAGAAAGAAATAGTCATTGCGAGGAGCGCAGCGACGAAGCAATCCCGGCACAGCGTGCAATGCCGGCCGGGATTGCTTCGCTTCGCTCGCAATGACTATTCGTTCCGAGAATTTCGATTTTTTTCTCTTGTCGCTGCTTTCCTTTTTTTCGCTGGTGTGTCTTTCTCGCAAGTCCCGCCCGTCGATCACAAAGGCGCGATGGAACGGATGGCGGATATCGAAGCGAATAATTCTGCCGGAGCGCTGAGCAACGCTCGATATGAGCTCGAGCGGGAACTTGTAACCACGTCTTCGTACCGGAAGCGGGCCGATCTCATTTTCTCGATCGCGCAAACTGCGCTCCGCGATCATCGGTACGAGGAATCGTATCAGTGGTCCACCACCTACCTCAGCGAGTATCCGCACGATTTGCGCCGGTTGAAGATGCTTTTCTACCGCGGCGTCAGCGCGTACCAAACCGAACGGCTCGATACTGCGGTCGCCGATCTCAACCGATTCCTGTTTAACGCCCTCAGCGATCCCGATCATGGCGAGGCGTTTTATTGGCGCGGCCTCTGCGAAATAGAACAAGGAGAGTGGCAGGCGGGAGAAGCCGATTTCCAGTCTGCTTTTTCGGATTCGCTCGGCAACGTGCGCAGAGATGAAGCGCTCGTCGGCTGGTCGCTGGCGCTTGAGCGCCGGGGAGATCTCTCCGGTGCAAAAGAGAAACTCAATCAGATGATGGCCGAGTTCCCGCGAAGCGATTACGCGATGGATGCGCGATTGCGGCTCGCCTCGCTTTCGTTGCAACAGCGGGAATCCCAGGAAGCGCTCACATATCTTTCCGATCTCGATTTGAAATACCGCTCTCAGCGGGAAGAAGCGCTCCTTCTCCGTGCCGAAGCTAATGCGCAAATCGGGGAATATGCGGTTGCGATCCGCGAGTTCAATGGTTATCTCAAAGAATATCCCGGGAGCGATTTCCAAACAAAAGCGCGGTACGGATTGGCATGGGCGTATCTCAAGGATCATAACCCGGATGATGCGCGGCATCAGTTCGATACGCTCGGGATGGCAAACGACACCACGGCAATCGGAGCATTGTACCAAAGCGGGGCAGTTGCATTGTTGAGCGGCAAAACAACCGAAGCAACTGCATCGTTTTCCCGGCTGCTCGATAAGTCGCCCTACGATTACGAGGCGGATAAATCGTATTACCAAATGGCGATGCAGAGCTACCGCGAAAAACGCTACCGCGACGCTCGGCGGAACTTCGAAATGGTTGCGCGGCTGTTCCCGGAAAGCCCGTTGCGGCTTCCTGCATACAGAATGCTCGGAGAATCGGATATTGCGCTCGGCGATTACTCTAATGCGCAGTTTGCCTTCGGGCAGGTGCGGCGGCTCAACGCGCCGGATTCGCTTCTTGCGCCCTCAATGTTTCGCGAAGGCGTGTGTTTGTACTATGCCGGCAGATTTAGCAGCAGCGCCGATCGTTTGCAGCAATTTCTCGATAAATATTCCTCAAACAATCGCGTGCCGGAAGCGTATGCGTGGCGCGGAGAAGCGTTGTATCAAGACGGCAAATACGAGGAGGCAGAGCAGTCGTATGCCGAGGCGCTCCGCCGTTCGCCGGATAAAGCCATGGGCGTGGAGGCATCGTACGGCGTGGCGTGGGCGCTGTTCGAACAAAAGAAATTTACTCAAGCCGCAGCGGCGTTCGATCGATTCGCGACGCAAAATCCGAGCAGCGACCATGCGCTCGATGCGCTCCTCCGCAAAGCCGATTGTTATT
>DATGFY010000357.1:0-1879 GCA_035308785.1 Bacteroidota bacterium
CAACACCAATTTTTAATCCGCGTTTGATCAGTTCCGTCAAGACCATGAATACATGGGGATAGGGCACCATGGCGGCTTCACGCGCGCGCCGATAGGCAATAATCCCGGAGGAAAGAACTTTGTAATTCGGTTTGTTGTACAGTTCCGACATGAGCTGGTCGAACACATTCTGATACTCAATCCCTTTCTCTTTGTATATCGCATCGATGCGGGCCTTCACCTCTTCCGGGCTCAAGCGTAATCCGGCATCGATCATGGCATATACCGCAGCGTTCACGGCTTGCGATTTCATCGACATGAAATCGATAAGCGTATTATCGAGATCGAAGACTACTGCCTTAATCATATCGCCGCCGCCTTCGTCTTGCGGGCTTTTTGGACCTCATCCTCGATGAATTCCCGGATGGCGGGTTTCACGAAGACGTTCTCGATGCCAATGGCAGCGAGGGCCTGCGCAAGGATCGATGCGCGGCGCATTTCGTGAAGTCGCTTGTTGACGACAAGGACCTGTTGATCGCGAAGCATGCAATAACCGCCTTCGAAATCGCCTTTCTCATACCGCAACTGTATTCCCAATTGCTTTACGATTTCTTCCAAACCTGTGATGATGTGTAAGTAATTCATGCGTGAAGAATAGCAATTTCTGCACTGAAATACAAAGGTGTCTCGTATTCGCGGTCAAGCATTGATCGTTTCCCCCTTCTTTCGCAACGGCCTAAATACAAGCAACCCTATCGCCGTATAATAGCACATGAGCGCAATTAACGGCACGCCCGAAAGCGCACCCAGCCGGTGAATGAACAGCTTCCGGAAGGCGACCAGATCGTTCGATCCGGCATGGTCAAGCAGCCACATTCGGAAATCAAGAATCATTGTATAGATTTCGACCGGGGTGAAGACAAAAAATAACACAGCGCTCATCATCAACCAGCCCTCCGTTTTCAATTTCAGAGGTGTCTTGGCAAGATACACAATACCCGAGATCCAAACGACAATGTAGCCGATGCCAACAATCATCGAGCTTTGAGAGATCAGCGCAAACACCGTCCGTTCAACATACGGATGGATATAGGGCTTAAATTCCAACGTGGAGAATTGTACAAGGTACAGACTCATGAGAGCCCGGATGTTGAATCCGCCCAGCCATACAATGGCTCCTCCTGCCGCCAAGTAGGAAGCGATCTTGCACGTTTTGGATTCGGCTACCATAAGGGCTGGTTAGTATCGATCTCGTAATTCTTCAACCACGCAAGCTCTTTAACAAGCGAAAGCATATTTTGGACCGAGGTCTGATTCAAAAGAAGAAATTGCTCAGAAAACCGATTGCGGATCTCAGCGGACGTCTTCTCCAGCATTTTGCGCAGAATGTTGCTTACCAGCTCCATCCGCTGGGCAAATTCGATCGAGAGTTTTTGCACATCATCGTTGCCAACGCCGGAGCGAACGAGGATCGAATGTGCATTCGTCAGAAATTTAGAAAAGAACAGGAGATCGTCAAACTCCTTGCGGAATTCGTTCGCTTGGGCAATATCGATTATGGTCTTGATTTCAAATCGATAGCGGAACTTCTTTTCAACCGATTTTTCGATTCGGGAAAGCAACTCTTCGACGCTTGAATAGGTCGGCAATTGAGGCGAACTACCTGTTAATAAGAGTGTTGAATGGGGTCATTCCAGTATGAAGATAAGCGTGAATCGATGAAAAACCAAATTTATGTGGAGGTGAGGCAAATTGAAACATTCCCCTCCTGTTTTTAAGGAGGGGTTAGGGGAGGTCCTATAATAAGTTTCAAATTGCCCCGCTACCATTTATGTCAATCACTTGTTTTTCTTATTTATTCGCGTTAATATACGGATGTCTGTTATCGAAGTATCCCGTA
>DATGFY010000358.1:0-7588 GCA_035308785.1 Bacteroidota bacterium
GCTCCTTCCGCCGCCGCAGTGGAAATGGTCGAAGCGATCGTGAAAGACAAGCACCGCATCCTCCCTTGCGCCGCTTTCCTTAAAGGAGAGTACGGCCTAAGCGATACCTATATCGGCGTTCCGGTCCAGCTCGGCCGCAAAGGCATCGAAAAAGTTATTGAAGTGCCTCTCACCGCCGAAGAGAAAGCCGCCCTGACAAAGTCCGCCGACGAAGTGAAGAGCAATATTGCAAAACTGAAACTCTAACATTTATTTTTGCCTCTCGCTCCCCCTCTCTCTTGAGAGAGGGGGCCGGGGGGTGAGTTGCTTCTCTCCCGCCCCACCCCAAGTTTAACCCTTGAGCTTCCGCGAACATCCCCTCTGGCGGTGGTTAATTGCGGGAGGAGTTTGTATATTTCTCCTGTCCTTTATCCTGAATAATGCCGCCCGTCTCTTCCATAGCCGTTTCGTCCGGCCAGTGCATTCCGTAACCGGCAAATCGAATACCGCTTCGGCATTCGTCGAAGAAGAATTGCGCATCGGGAAAAAACCGAACGCGCTCATTTCTGAAAAAAGCCCGTACCTTCTGCAGCATGCGTTCAATCCCGTCGATTGGCTGCCGTGGGGCGATGCTGCGTTCGAAAAAGCGCGCGCGGAAAACAAACCCGTTTTCGTTTCCATCGGATACTCCACCTGCTACTGGTGCCACGTGATGGAACGCGAAGTATTTGAAGACACCGCCATCGCGCGGCTCATGAACGAGCACCTCGTATGCATCAAAGTCGACCGGGAAGAACGCCCGGATATCGACCGCATCTATATGTCGTTTGTGCAAGCGATGACCGGCAGCGGCGGTTGGCCGCTATCGGTATTTATGACGCCCGACCGCAAACCGTTTTTCGGCGGTACATACTTCCCCCCGATCGATAACTACGGCCGGCCTGGGTTTCCCACTGTCGTCAAAAGAATCACCGATCTCTGGACAAACAACCGCGCCAAGCTTGTCGAATCGAGCGAAGAGATTACCCGGCAGATGCAGGCATCGAGTCTCGGCGGAGAGCCGGGAGTGTTCAACGCCGCAACGCTCGATACCTGTTACCTCCAACTTCTTCGGCAATACGATCAAACCTACGGCGGCTTCGGTGGCGCGCCGAAATTTCCGCGGCCAGTTGTTTTTAATTTCCTCCTTCGCTACCATGCGCGCACCGGCGATGCATCTTCGTTAACAATGGCAACCGCAACGCTGCGAAAAATGGCTGAAGGCGGCATGTACGATCAGCTTGGCGGCGGGTTCCACCGCTATTCGGTCGATGAGCGCTGGCGCGTTCCGCACTTCGAAAAGATGCTCTACGATCAGGCACAGCTCGCTTCCTCGTATATCGATGCCTATCAGGTTACCGACGATGAATTCTTCGCCCGCATCGCACGCGAGACATTGGATTACGTTTTACGGGAAATGACCGATGAGCACGGCGGGTTCTATTCCGCACAAGACGCAGAAAGTCCCGATCCCGATCACCCCGAACAGAACGAAGAAGGCGCTGTCTATCTCTGGTCAAAAGCCGAGCTCGACCGGCTCCTCGGCGCGGATGCTCCCGCATTTGAACATCGGTTCGGAGTCGCAGATAGCGGCAACGCATTGCACGATCCTCAAGGCGTATTTCGCGGGAAAAACATTCTCTACGCCGCTTATTCTCTGGAAGAAACTGCCGCGTTTGTCCACAAATCTGTGGAAGAGGTCCGGCATTCGCTCGATGCAGCCAAACAAACCCTTCTCGCGGCCCGGCTCCGGAGGCTGCAACCGCACCTCGACGATAAAATTCTCACCTCGTGGAACGGGTTGATGATCTCCGCCTTCGCCCGCGGTTATCAGGTGCTTGGCGATGATCGGTATCTTGATGCATCCCGGAAATCGGCTGATTTTATCGTCGGCAAGCTGTACGATGCGAACCGCCGCATCCTCCTCCGCCGCTTCCGCGATGGCGACGCGCGCTTCGATGGGACGCTTGAAGATTACGCTTTCCTCTCCGCCGGTCTCACCGATCTTTACGAAGCATCGTTCGATCCGCGCTGGCTCGAAACTGCAGTCGCTCTCACGAAACGCCAGAATGAAATTTTTTGGGATTCTGCGCACGGCGCATTTTTCGACGTCGCGCCGGATGCCGGTGGACTGCTCCTTCAAACAAAGGACGATTACGACAGCGCTGAACCCACGGGAAATTCCATCGCTGCAATGAATCTTCTGCGTCTCGGCCAAATAACCGAGAATCCCGAGTGGCGCGAAATGGCCGGAAAAACAATCGAAGCGTTCGGCGGACGGCTCCAGAAAGCTCCGTCTGTCCTTCCGCAATTGCTCTGCGCCGCCGAGTGGATTCTTTCTACCCCAAAGGAAATTGTTCTCGCAGGAAAACACAATGCCGCTGATACTCAAGAACTCCTGCGCACCGTGAATTCAATCTATCTGCCGAACAAGATTGTTATACTTGTCGATGAAGCCGAGCGGAGCCGCGTCGCCGCAATTTCGCCGTTTGTCTCGCAATTGAATTCACTGCAGGGAAAAGCAACTGCCTTCGTCTGTGAGAATTATGCATGCAATCTGCCGGTGACGGATTCGAAGTCACTCGCGGATTTGTTATCCAAAAAGCCATCGCCGAAGCCATGACCGGGCAACAGACAAAGGAAGAGCAATTCGAAATCTTCGCGCGCAACGCGAAGTTCGCCATCGATCTTTCGTTGGGAGTGGGAATTCTTGTCTTCCTGCTAAAAATATTTGCTTACTTCAAAACCGGTTCCGCCGCGATTCTTTCCGACGCAGCCGAATCCGTCGTCCACAACATTGCAGGGGCGTTTGCGGCCTACAGTCTCCGTCTCAGCTTGAAGCCTGCCGACCGCGACCACATGTACGGCCACGACCGCATCAGTTTCTTCTCCGCCGGATTCGAGGGAATGGTGATCGTCCTTGCGGCTGTCTATATCATTTTCGAAGCGATCCAGAAACTTCTGTTTGGAGTCCACCTCGAACATATCGGCGTGGGAATCTGGTTCACCGGGATGACGATCGTGCTGAATGGAAGCCTCGGCGTTGCACTCATCATGATGGGTAAGAAGTATCATTCCATTGTTCTCGAGGCGAACGGGAAACACGTCATCACCGATTGCTATACAAGTATCGGCGTTGTCGTTGGTCTTATCTTGACTGAACTCACCGGATGGGTGCCGCTCGATCCGCTCGTTGCGCTCCTCATCGGGGTCAGCATCCTTACCTCCGGCGCCAAACTGATGCGGCGCTCGATCGCCGGCCTGATGGATGAATCCGATCCAGTCATCGATAAACGCCTGAACGAGATTCTCGAGCGCGAAACGCCGAAATTCAACCTTCAATACCACCACCTTCGCCATCGCCACGCAGGAAATAAACTGCTGGTCGAATTTCATCTCCTCTTCCCCGATGATGCCCCGCTCTCCCGCGCCCACGAAGAAGCGACGCTCATCGAAAATGAAATCCACAAAGCGTTTCCCTATCAAGTCGATGTCATCAGCCATCTCGAACCTGCCGGGACCCACGACGAAGTCCACAAGAAAGTCCTGGAAGACAAGGGCGAAGCGCGGAAGAACGGGTAACACACCGGTGCGACGTTGAACGCGGTTAAACAACACGCCGGCATTGCATTTCTCTGCCTTCTCTTCGCGGCAATTGCCGTGCTGCGGCTAAACGAATTTTCGTACCTCACGCCGGATAGCGCCACCTATCTCATCCTCGGCAATTCGGTCGCTCACGGCCACGGATGGCTGGATACAACGACGCCGCTCCCCGATCGGTTTGTCTCCCGCGGTCCGGGTCTTCCCATTCTCCTCGCACCGGTAGAGATGATCTTTCCCATGTCGCTTATTGCGGCCAAGATCTGGATGATCGCACTCGGTATCGGAGCAATCCTCTTGTTGTATTTCTGGATTCGCCGGTCGCACGGCAAAACGGCGGCTCTCGCCGCCTCCGCAATTCTTGCCCTCAACCCGATGTATTTTCTCTATTCGACCGAGGTGCTTTCCGAGATTCCCTTCATTGCAACAATCATTCTCGCGTTTGTCCTCGCAAACCGGATCGAAGAGCAACCCGAAAACCTCTGGCTTGTGCCGTTATTTGCCCTTACTCTTGCGGCCGGTGCGCTCTTTCGGGATATCGGCGCGATCTTTGTTGTTGCCGCCGCAATCTACTTTCTGACATCGAAGCGCTATACTGCCGCAGCGCAAATCGTCTTAATTAATGCGGCAATTCTCGGCCTGTGGTTCTTCCGCAACAGGTACCTGATCGCCAAGACGCCCTATTCCGAAGATGGTTACCTCCCGTGGATGTTCTCGCACGTCGGTACGCCGCCGGATGTTTCTTTTGTCCGCGAGCTGTGGTGGCGCTTCTCGTTAAACGCGAAATTATACCTTGTCAAAATCGGCGGCATGATGCTGTTCCCGCTGCTCGATTCCAATCAATTCCTCACCGTGCTTCCATACGGATTCACGGAACCTGAAGGATATGCGAAATATCTTCTTCTGCTTGCATCGGCGCCGCTTCTCGCGCTGGGCATCTATGCCGATTTCAAACATCGGCGAACGGTGTACCTAAGACTCCTTTTTGCCGCCGCATATCTCGGAGCATTACTGCTCTTTCCGATGAACGACATTCGGTATCATTTTCCCCTCTTCCCGATTGCGGTGTTTTACCTTGCTTCCGGAGCTGGATGGCTCGCTGTGAGATTTGCCGCCAAACCCGCCTGGCTCTTGCGTGTGGGCGGATTTCTCGCACTCTGCGTTTTCGTCCTTCCCAATATCCGCGGAGATCTTCAGCTTCTCCAATTCAATATCGGATACCAGCAAGATCCCAATCAGCCGTGGAATGCCGTCGGCGAATGGTTGAAGAAGAACTCGCCCGAATCCTCCATCATCGGGTGCCCTTCGAAAGATCTTGCGGAGTTCATCGGGAATAGGAAAGTCATGCTGATCAACCCCGTGATCGAATTTCCACAGGCGGATACACTCCTGCGCGATAATGCGTTCGATTACATGATCGCACCTCCGCTCTGGGGAAATTTCGTTCGGTCGGGACCACAGACGTTTGGCTCGGCCCGGTTTTGGTTCGAACCGGTATTGAAAGCAGGCGCATTGCATTTGTTGAAGATTCATTCTGCTTACCGGAAGCCGGTGGCGGTGCCGCGTGATTCGTTCGACCTGACAGTGGACGGCATGATGCTGCGCGGTCGGAGCGCACTTTTAGATGATCGCCTAAAGCTGGCCAACCGCATCTTCATCGCCGCCCTTAATACTGAACCCGACCGCGGCGATCTCGTCTATGAAACCGTTTCGAGCTACGCGATGATGGGGGATACGACCAATGCCTGGCGCTATTACCAACGATTGATTTCGCTGCCTTCCGGCGCCGGGGTCTTTGTTTATCCGGCCATGCGCCAACTTGACGTGATGGAAACGCTGGCGCGCGCGCGGTCCTCGCACTTCCTCCCCACGCAAGCAGTGCATACATTGCAGGTTGCGATTCTCTATTGGCGAATCGGCTACTACCGGCATGCGACGGCGCTGCTCGATACACTGCTGACCATGCCGGACACATATATGTTCGGCCTGCTGTGGGGACTTCACTTCAATCTTCAGATGGGAGACACAACAAATGCGCAGCGCTTCCTGAAGAAGCTAATTGCAACCGATAGTTCCAACACGGTCGTCAAATCGTTCCGTACGTTGTTCGCCATTTCAGATACCTTGTGCGCCTCGAACGATCCCTCCGAACGGTGCCGCCTGCGCCTCAAAATCGCCGCTATCTACCGGGATATCGAGCTCCCCGGAGTTTCCATCGATGAAGCTGAACGCGCAATTCACGAACAACCGTCGAACGTCGATCCCTATCTCTTCATCGCCACAATTCTCGATGGCCAGCAAAAAATCGTCGCCGCCAAACGCGCCTACGAAGAAGTTCTAAACATCGATCCCAACAACCGCCTCGCCACCGAGAAACTTTCCCAATTAAAAAGATTGATGTAATCTCGGATATATTCGAACTTCGCCCTTCGAACTTCCTACTTTCTTGAGAATTTTTCCTACATTACGATCACAATGAAACTCTCCGTCGTCATACCGGCGTATAATGAACGGAACACCGTGGCTGAGATTCTCCGCCGTGTCCGCGACGTCGCCATCGAAAAAGAAATCATCATCGTCGATGATTGCTCGACCGACGGCACGCGAGAACTCCTCCGCGAGATGGAGCGTTCTACTCTCCCCGATACAAAATTCTTATATCACGAACGCAATTCAGGCAAAGGTGCGGCGCTTCGCACCGGCTTCGCTGCTGTTTCCGGCGACGTTGTCATCATCCAGGACGCCGACCTTGAATACAACCCGCAGGAATACCACAAATTGATCAAACCGATCATCGATGGCCGCGCTGAGGTAGTCTATGGTTCGCGCTTCGGCATCAGCGATGAGCACCGCGTGCTGTATTTCTGGCATTCTGTCGGCAATAAATTTCTCACGCTGCTGATCAATATGTTCACGAATCTCAACCTCACCGATATGGAGACGTGCTACAAAATGTTCCGCGCCGACGTGCTCAAGCGCATCCGCATCGAGGAGAATGGCTTCGGCGTCGAACCCGAACTCACCGCGAAAGTTGCCAAGCTCGGCTGCTCCGTCTATGAGGTCGGCATCAGCTACAGCGGAAGAGATTACGCGCAAGGAAAGAAAATCAAATGGACCGACGGCCTCCGCGTCCTCTGGTGCATCCTCAGGTACTCTCTTTGAGTCCATCGCGCCATAATAATCGCGCTAACCTGCAAAGGATATCTGTAACAAATACGGAAGCACCAAGAACCAAGCTCCAAGTACCAAACAAATTCCAAGATACAATATCAAATATTTACCCATCCTGGTCATTACGAGAGGTCTCGACTGACGACGCAACCTTGTTCGACACTTTGGAATTGAAATTTTGCTCATTAATTGGTTATTGCCTGCCCGCCGTCTTTTTGGCGGGGTGCTTGGTTATTGGAATTTTTCATAGCTATGCCTGACCTCGGACATAAAACCCTAGAAAACATCTCCGGCATGGTGCGGTTCAACCGCTGGATGTACGAGCGCATCGCGCCCTACATCGGCGAGCGCATCCTCGAAGTCGGCGCGGGCATCGGTAACCTCACCCAGTTCTACGTCGATCGCGAATTTGTTCTCGCAAGCGATATCGAAGACGAGTATCTTGCAACCCTGAAAGAAAAATTCGGCGGGAGGAAAAACTTCGCAACGGTCAAGCTCGATTTCATGGACGATATCGTTCCCCTCGTCGCCCCGCATAAGATTGATACGATTGTGTGCCTCAACGTCTTGGAGCATATCCTGCACGACCGGACCGCGCTGAGCAACATGTTCCAAATCCTCGTCCCCGGCGGCACGCTCATCATCCTCGTGCCCGCATTCCAATGGCTCTTCGGCACGATGGATGTCAACCTAATGCACCACCGGAGATATTCCAAGAAAGAACTTCGGGAAAAGTTTGAATCGGCGGGCTTCCGTGTTGTGCATTCGGAATGGATGAATTTCGCCGGCATCCCGGGAT
>DATGFY010000359.1:0-4494 GCA_035308785.1 Bacteroidota bacterium
CGTTGTCAATGAGGCAGTCGTAGATGTTCGGCTCGATGGTGCGCGGATCGAAACCGAGGCCGCTCGTCGAATTGCCCTGCGGGTCGACATCGATGAGCAGGGTCTTAAACTCCGCCACCGCCACCGAGGCAGCAAGGTTAACAGCGGTAGTGGTTTTTCCTACGCCGCCTTTTTGGTTCGATATGGTGATGACTTTGCCCACGTTTTTATGTCAAAGCTCTTTCAAGCCCTTGCCATTCCGGCAGCAAGAAGAATGGCAACAATTCCAAGGAAAATGTTAATCGTACGAAACTGCGTCAATCGCTGCAAATAAAGATCGGTCTTGGTATCGTAACCGCCGTTCGAGGCCGGAGAAGTGATGTATTTCAACATGCGTGCATAGCCGAAAGAATAAAAGACCATGAGAACGAATATGATCTGTTTAAGGCCAAGATAGACCGACCAGCGATCGGGATAGCTGAACCAGATAAAATGCGGGCTTAGGAGCATCATCAGCACTCCGGTAACCAGGATCGTCCAGACGCTCATCCAGACAAAGCCGACGAAACGCGTGTTAATCTTGCGCATAATCGTACGCGCTTCAGGGCCCTCAAACTGCACAATTGGGCCTGCAACGGCGCCCTGGAACATCAATCCGCCCATCCAAATAACAACGCCGAAGATGTGCATGCATCGGCAAACCCAAAGAACGAAATCCAAAATCAGCTGAGATTAGTTAATAATTGATAATCATCTAATGAATAATTACCCAGATTTTCATCGGACTGAGTTGTTTTACTTGAATCCATAGTATCTTGAAATCGCCTCGCCTAAGATTTTTGCAGCAACTTCGATACCAACCTTCCACGATCCGTCTATTGCTTTCCCGATCATTTTTTTCATCCATTGCTTCACCTTTGGCCCAAACATTCTGTTCTTTGGGTCTGGAGCGTCGTTATCGATGATAGTTTCCAAATCCTTAATATCCACGGATTCTACTTCGTGTGCCTTTAGTAGCTTACTTAATTCCTTGAAATCTCCCTTCGAGTTGTTTATTGTTACAAGCTGGACGTTTCCATCGCCAGCTGCGATTACGTTGTTATTCCCAATTACAGTGGTTGTAAATATGGTTTCGATCTTATCACTCATCGCACGTGAAATATCTTTATCGTGATATTCCTTTTCGATCTGAAGCATGAAATCCAGTAGTTTTGAACGTATACTGTTTAGTACCTGCACCACCCGGTCTTTGTATATCTCTACAGCGGCATATTCGACTACAAACCCATTAGCAAGTCCCTTTGATAATAAGCCATATCCCTCGGGAGGAATCCACGAAATAAGTTGACTACTACTAGAGTCTCGGACAAAATGTTCGAGTGAGGAGACACTTTGTCCTAACTTGGGTCTTGTAAGCAAAGAATGCATCTCGCTGTCTAGGCCTAGTATAGGAATAGGATAATTTGAGACTCTCTGAAAGCCGTTTGAAAGATTACCTATTATCGTTCCTATCGTAACCCGGTAATCAGGTATTGAATCCACGTCATCGTATCCTCCAATTTCCGCATCAACCCAATCAAGAATTGATTTGTTACTTATCTTGTATGCCAATACCTTGGTTTTTAGCAAAGCTCCGTTTAAGTTGCTTGAACCATCCGTTAATTCTTCTATTATCTCCTGTACGATACCCATGAATGACCTCCATTTTTCGACTGCAGAACCTAATTGAACAACCTTTCCTACGTTTATATCGGAGATTGGTTAAGAATGGAAAACGATTTAGTGAAAAAATATAAACCTTTTTTTGAAGTAATGCAAAGAAGCCGTATGTTTCACAAAGGGGGTGCGTGTTTCACGCGAAATCGGTTGCCCTGCATCACCCCGTGTGACGCCCGTTTTTGGCTATGAGGGTTGGATTCTCTACTATAATTGAACAAGAAAATGGCGACAGTCCGGCGATTTGTTGTTGGTCTTGATGGCGGTGGAACGAAAACCATTGCCTTGCTCGTCGCCCTCGATGGCACGGTAATATCCGAGGCAATCGGGGGACCGGCGAACCTGCTGACAAGCGGTCTTTCGCAGACAACGAAGACGATATTTGGACTGGTTCGCGAATGTTGCAAAAAGGCCGACGCCTCGGCGGATTCCATACAAGCGGTCGTAGTAGGAATTGCCGGAGCTGGGCGCGCTGCAGACCGGGCCGAATTGATCGATAAGATTTTTGCTATGGGTATCGATAAAGAATTTCCGATCAAGAATATTACCGTTGAAACGGACGCGAAGATTGCGCTCGAAGCCGCGTTTGCGGGCGGGCCGGGAATCGTGGTCATTTCGGGGACCGGTTCTATTGCGCTCTACCGTACGGAAGATCAGCAGCTTTTCCGGACAGGTGGGTGGGGGAGATTGCTCGGCGATGAAGGCAGCGGCTATTCGCTTGCCCGCGACGCGATCAACGCGGTGATGCGGCAGTATGACGGCCGCGGAGATAAAACGATCCTCACCCAAAAGGCTCTGGAGTATTTCACCACGACCTCGGTCGAAGAGATCATCCAACGGATCTATTATCAGTCGATCACGATCGAGGCATTCGCGCCGAAGGTTCTTGAAGCAGTTGCCGAACGTGACCACGTGGCGTACAAGGTTATGGCCGATAACGTAAGCCAGCTTGTCGATCACGTCCGCGTTCTCGTTATGAAGTCTCCTCCAAAAAGGAAACTCCCCGTATGTCTAATGGGCGGATTGGTCGAATCCGAAAATCCCTATTCTAAATTGCTGCGCGATCGCATCCGCGGAGCGCTGCCTCAGGTAGTTATTCAAAAAGCCAAATTCCCCGCAGCATATGGCGCGGTAATTATCGGATTGAACGCATTCCGGTAAACACATGGAAAACGGAACATGGAAAATGGAATAAATAGTTAGCCGCGGTCTTTCTCGATGCCTTAGCCGGCTTTATTCATCTGTCGTCTCTTTCCATCCGATGTTTTCCGGTTTCTGGCCGGCGCAACGGACATATTTCCATATTCCATTTTCCCTGCTTTCCTTTCAGCGCCGTAATCGTTATATTTCGTCGATGAAATTGCGGCTAACACTACCTTTCCTGCTTGCCGTTATCCTCTACGGCTGTTCCCACAACGTTTCACAACAACAAGAACAAATAGTTCACACCCAATCGAAGACCGAATGGGTAGAATCTACGCTCGTTCACCTTACCCTGCCGCAGCGAGTTGCGCAGATGATTATGCCATCGGCATTCGGGTATTTCTACAGCGATAAGAGCGATGATTTCAAGAAGCTCCAGCGCTATATCCAGATGGATAAGTTTGGTGGAGTGATCTTTTTCCAGGGAGACGTCTATGAAACCGCCGTACTCGCGAACCGCCTGCAATCGATGTCGGATCTTCCGTTGCTCTGTTCATCCGATTTTGAGTGGGGCGCGGCAATGCGTATTCGCCGCTCGACGCGATTCCCGGAAGCCATGGCCCTCGGGGCTTCGCGCGATACTGTGCTGGCATATCAAATGGGAAAGGCAGTGGCGGCTGAAGCGCGGGCTATCGGAATCGAACAAGTATATGCTCCCGTTGCCGATGTGAATGTGAATCCGGATAATCCGGTGATTAATACGCGCTCGTTTGGTGAAAACCCGCAGCTCGTTGCCGATCTTGCCTCCGCCTATGCCATGGGGCTGCAGGATGGAGGCGTGATTGCCACTGCGAAACATTTCCCCGGCCACGGAGATACGAAGGTCGATTCGCACCTTGAACTTCCGAAGATCGATGTTTCACGGTCGCGCTTAGACTCAGTTGAGCTGACGCCGTTCCGCAAGCTCATTGCATCGGGGATTGGTTCCATCATGGTCGCGCATTTAGTTGTTCCGGCGCTTGAGCCATTCGATACCACGATGCCGGCTACGTTATCCTCTGCAATCATTACAGGGACGCTCAATAACGCACTGGGGTTCAGGGGAATTGTCGTTACGGATGCGATGACGATGGGTGCGGTGGTGAATCGCTTCGGAGCAGATTCTGCTGCCGTTCGTGCCGTCCTCGCGGGAGCGGACATTATTCTAACGCCCCCTGACCCCGAATCCGCCGATTCCGCTATCGTTCATGCGGTCCGGAGCGGGTTGATCAACCAAAGTCGCATCGACGCCTCGGTTAGAAAACTCCTTGGTGTGAAATGGGACCTTGGGTTGATCAAACAACGACTCGTCGATCTCGATAATGTTGCGAATGTTGTCGAATCGCCTGAACACTTGCTCCTGGCAAAGCAAATCGCCCGCGAAGCAATTACGGTCGTTAAGAACGATTCCCTTTTGCCGCTAAAACGATACGGGTCTGAAAAAGTGGCTGTCGTACTTGTTACCGATATGGATCAGTATCGAACCGAAATCAATCGACCGACGAACCAGTGGCCGAATGAACCGGTGGGGGATTATTTCATGATGCAATTCCGGCGGCGGTATTCAAACATTCAGGTGTTCCGCATCGATCCAACGACCAATACGATGGCATTCGG
>DATGFY010000360.1:0-4743 GCA_035308785.1 Bacteroidota bacterium
CCCGCGCATCGGTGGAAGACGCCCAAGCCGCGGTCGCCGCAGCCCGCAAGGCGTTCGATGACGGTCCGTGGACGCGTATGAGCGGACAGGAGCGGGGCGCACTCATTAAAGCGGTCTCCGATAAGATCAACGAGCGCAAAGTCGAACTTGCTGCCCTCGAAGTGGACGATTCGGGATCGACGATCCGAAAGGCGCGCGAGGATGTCTATCTCAGCGCACGCGCGATGAATTATTTTTCGAAACTCGCTGCCACCGATATGACCTCCCCAATTGAAGGTCTTTCAAAGCCGGGATTTAGCAGAAATATGATCGTGCGCGAGCCCGTTGGCGTGGTGAGCGCAATTATTCCGTGGAACTTTCCGCTTAAGATGGCAATTTGGAAACTTGGTCCCGCGCTTGCGGCGGGAAACACCGTCGTCTTGAAGCCTTCGGAAGTGACTCCGGTAACAGCGATGGAGCTTGCGAAGATTATTCATGAAGCGGGATTTCCGCCCGGTGTCGTAAACATTATTCCGGGATTTGGCGAGGACGTCGGCGAAGAGATCGTCCGCAACCCGATGGTCGATAAAGTGTCGTTTACCGGTTCGACAACGATTGGAAAACGCGTGATGACCCTTGCGGCGATGACATTGAAAAAGTGCACGCTGGAGTGTGGCGGAAAATCCGCCAACATTGTGCTCGATGACGCCGATCTTCCGATGGCTATCGACGGCGCATTGTACGCCATGTTCTACCACCAAGGCCAGTGCTGCGAAGCCGGAACGCGCCTTTTCTTGCAAGAGGGGATCTACGACGAATTTGTGAACCGGATGATCGAAACAACCCGCAAGATGAAGCTTGGCGATCCGAAAAGTGAGACAACCGATTTGGGTCCCGTTGTCTCCCGGCGCCAGCAGGAACGGGTACTCGGGTATATCTCTACCGGCGTTCAGCAAGGCGCGAAAGTGTTAATCGGCGGAAAAGCGCCGAGCGATCCGGCCCTTGCCAAAGGATTTTTTGTGGAACCGACGATTTTTGGCGACGTGACGAATACGATGACCATTGCGCGCGAAGAGATCTTCGGGCCGGTGCTTTCCGTGTTGAAATTCAAAACTGCCGATGAAGCAGTCGCCCTTGCCAACGACTCGATGTACGGACTGGGCGGAGGCGTTTGGTCGAAGGACAACGACAAAGCCCTCTCCATTGCGCAGCGATTGCGCGCCGGCACCGTCTGGGTAAACGAATGGCATTTGCTGTCCGAGCGGGCGCCGTTCGGCGGATACAAGCAGAGCGGCATCGGCAGAGAATTCGGCATCGAAGGGCTGCATGAGTTTATGGAAACGAAACATCTGCACATCGATGAAGTCGGTTCGCGCGAAAAAAAGGTTTGGTATAACGTCGTGGTGCCATCGTAACCGCGATTATCTGTCACACGCATCTGATACAACTCTACCATCCATCATACAAAGGTTGACCACCATGATTAAACGTTTGTTGTTGTTTGCCATCACCTCGATTCTTTTCATCGTCGGCTGCGAAAAGAAAATTGAACCCGTTCCGGTCGGAGAGATGACGAGCTATAAAGATCCTGGTTATGGATTTACGATTCAATATCCTGCAAACTGGGTGCAGTTGGGTACAGTCGGGAATGCCGTGTTTACGAAGTCCCAGGATGTTGTCAACAAGTTTATGGATCCGACCACGGGCGAGGCCGGCGCCATGGTAACTGTTAAAGTGCTTGAATACACAGGCGGCAGAAAAGCGGCTGACTTGATGGATTCGGCAAAGAGCGATTTGAAGCAGATGACGGCCGAATTGCAGACAGACGTTCCGATTACCGTTGCCGGCAAGCAGGCAACGAAGGTGCCATACTCGATCCGCATGACCACAAAAACGAATGCCACCGGCTACGAGATTTTTATTCCGGGTGATACGGCAATGTACACCCTCGATTTCCGCGGCTACGGCGATTACTTCGGTGCTCACCAGGCGGTCTTCGATGCGATGTTGAATTCATTCACACTGCCGGTCATCGTATTGAAGAAGCCCGATTACTGGGTTCCATCAGCAACGAATGGCACGTACAATTCGGATTACTTCACCATGGATTACCCCGACAATATGAACTTCGCGCAGGTCTCCAAGGGCGATAAGGATCTTGCTATGGAATTGCGCGCGGACCGGCTCGATTGTAGCATTCACATCGATGTGTTTGGCGCAAAGAAATTGACAGTCGATAAAGTATGGGAACAGAACAAAGCCAAGTACAAAGCGAAGAGCACGGGCGACGCGAAGATCGGCGGCGAAGCGGCGCACTGGGTCGATTACACTCCGGCAAAGGACATCGTCAGTCGCGCGTATTTTACGGTGCACAACGACAAAGTTATCCGAATCACGCTCAACTGGTTCGGGCCGCAGCACGATATTTATTTTACGCCGTTCGAGAAATCGGTCAATTCCATCAAGTTCAAATAAGGAGACTTATGATGAACCGCACCATGGTCACCACAGCGTTCGAGATCGATGGGCATAAAGTCCAGCGGAATCTCGGCATCGTGCGCGGTATAACTGTCCGTTCGCGTTCGATCCTCGGCAATATCGGCGCGCAGTTCCAAACGATCTTTGGCGGACAGATCACGCTGTACCAGGAATTGTGCGAACGCGCCCGCGAAGAAGCGTTTGAGCTGATGGTTGCGCACGGTACGCAGATGGGCGCGAATGCGATCATCGGCATGCGCTACGATGCGAACGAAGTCGCTCCCGGCATCACCGAAGTGCTTGCCTACGGCACGGCGGTGGTAGTCGAGAACGCCTGAGCTGAAGCTTATTAATGGACATTAAGAATCGTACCGTCCTCGTCCTGGGGGGATTCGGCCTTGTCGGCTCGGCGATCTGCCGTAAGCTGGTGGAAGAATTGCCGAAGAAGATCATTGTCACCTCGCTGTTGCAAGCCGAAGCGGAAAGCGCAGTTGCAGAACTGCGGCAAGATTTTCCTAAACTGCCAAAGAACTATTTTGTTCCGTGGTGGGGAAATATCTTTGTCCGCCATGATTTGAAGGACACGCCGCGGGAACAAGTGCTATCAGACGAAAAGATGCGGCGGATGTTCATTGCCGATACGCTCGATGAACTCACCGAACCTTTGCTTCATGCCTCCTCGCTGTACCGGCTCATCGATTCGTTCAAACCCGATATCATCATCGACAGCATAAATTCTGCGACCGCGATTGCGTACCAGGATATCTACCAGCAGGCGCGCGATGTATTGTGGCACATCGACAGCTCCAAAGGACGCGGCGGCGATGCGGAAACATTTGCCGCAATGGAACGCCTCCTCTGCACGCTCTACACCCCGCAATTGATCCGGCACGTGCAGCTTATGTACCGATCGATGCACAGTTCCAAGACCAAAATCTATATTAAGATCGGAACCAGCGGCACCGGCGGCATGGGATTGAACATTCCCTACACGCACAGCGAAGAGCGCCCGTCGAGCGTGCTGCTCAGCAAGTCGGCCGTTGCAGGTTCTCACACGATGCTCCTGTTCCTGATGGGACGCACGCCCGATAGCGCTATTACCAAAGAGATCAAGCCCACTGCCGCCATTGCGTGGAAAAAAATCGGCTACGGCGAAATCAAGCGGCGCGGGAAACCGATTGACCTGGTCGATTGCAAACCGGAGAATGCGGTTTCTCTCAAGGGCTTCCTAAAAATCAAGACTCATGGAGTAGCCGTATCTCGCAACGAAACCTTGAAGTCGGTTTTCATCGATACCGGCGAAAATGGTATCTTCTCGCGCGGCGAGTTTGAAGCAATTGCCACTCCGGGACAGATGGAATTCGTCACCGCCGAAGAGATCGCCGAATCGGTTGTCTATGAAATCAAGGGCGGAAACACGGGGCACGATATTATTAACGCGCTCGATAACGCAACCCTTGCGCCGACCTACAGAGCGGGATTTTTGTTCCAGAGCGCCGATGAACGAATCCGCGCACTGGAGAAAGAGCACAAAGTTGCCAGCGTTGCGTTCGAATCGCTGGGGCCGCCGCGGCTTTCGAAGTTGCTCTACGAAGCGCATCTCCTCAAAACATGCTACGGCGATTTCCATTCGATCTTGAAACAGACACCTGAGAAAATCTCGAAAGCACTGACAAAGAAGATTTCGACCGACAAAACTTTGCGCTCGCAGATTATTTCGATCGGCATCCCGATTCTGCTGCCTGACGGCAAGTCGCTCCTCCGCGCCGATGAAGTGAAAGTACCCGCCTTCCGCGGCGAGAACGATTTCCCCATCACGCCGAAGAACATCGATCTCTGGGCTCACGATGGCTGGGTGGACCTGCGCGCAACGAACATGAAGCGCTGGAAGGACCGCCTTGCGCTCATCGTCGAACTCTCCGGCAAAATCGACGCGGACGAAACCGGCTCGCGCTACATGTACCGCAAAGAATACTGGAGCAACTTCGAAGACGTCGATCCCGGCAAAATCGTGGGATGGATCTTCAGCTACGAGGAAAAAGGGATGAGGATGAAGGCGTAAGCTTTCAGCTTACGCAAGCTCCAATCCGCCTGCGGCGGACCAAACAAAAAATCTCACAGTCTGGGAGGGAGTTCCACTCCCGACCTTCTCCACATTGAAATAGCAAAAGCCCCTCTCCCGGTGTATGACGCCGGAAGAAGGGCATTGTTCTTCATGTAGGTTGCTGGTAGTGTCTCAATCTGAAGAACGAGGTGTCATTCCCGCATGCTTCTGGCGGGAATCCA
>DATGFY010000361.1:0-4266 GCA_035308785.1 Bacteroidota bacterium
CGGTGGGGGGAGAAAAGCGTTCAGAATCTGCTCGATGGAATCGAAGCAAGCAAACAGAAGCCGTACGCTCGCGTTGTGTATGCTCTCGGCATCAGGCATGTCGGTTCAACCGTTGCGCGAATCGTGACAGAACAATTCAATTCAATCGATGACCTCAAAAACGCATCGCTTGAGGACCTTCAAGGCATCCATGAAATCGGCCCCAAGATCGCCGAAAGCATCGTAAAATTTTTCGAGAACAAACGCCATACCGAAATTGTCGATTTGCTCAAGCGTCATGGATTGCATCTTTCCGCAGAAAAAGGCAAGAAATCCGGCGGCAAGCTTGCGGGCAAATCGTTCGTCCTTACCGGCGGATTGGAATCCCTATCCAGGAACGAGGCCAAAGAACTCATCGAGCAGCAGGGAGGGATCGTTGCCTCTTCGGTGTCAAAGAATGTCAGTGTCGTCGTCGTCGGGTCGGACGCGGGTTCGAAGCTGGATAAAGCAAAACAGCTCGGCATCGAGCTGTGGGACGAGAAAAAACTGTTGAGCGCGCTAGGAAAATAAATCCATGTTCGAATCCACCCGAAAATACCTCGGCGCCCATGCGGCGCGGTTCACGTTTCGCAAAAACATCGATTCTTCGAAACCGCTGACGGATTTTTTCACCGGTGCGAAATCTGTCCTGATTATTCTTCCGCTTGGTTATGAG
This sequence comes from Bacteroidota bacterium, assembly GCA_035308785.1. Classification (GTDB taxonomy): domain Bacteria; phylum Bacteroidota; class Ignavibacteria; order UBA10030; family SZUA-254; genus DATGFY01. The sequence goes on from DATGFY010000361.1 coordinate 695, forward strand.
CACGCATTAGTCGCCGGTACGGCGTTGAAGGCGATCAAAACCAACTCTCCGGGAAGACACCTGACCGTCGTGAACAGCGGCACGCGCGGCACGCCTCTTGCCGATCCCGGCGCCACCGAGGTGATCCGCATCGATCCGCCCGATTTGAACTCGTTCTACCTTCCGCGGAAACCGCTGCTGGAGCGGATTTTGCGCCGCCCGTACGATGTTGCCGTCGATCTGAATCTTGATTTCGTATTGCACACTGCGTATATTTGCAGAGCCACCGGCGCGCCTGTGCGCGTCGGCTTTGGCGGTCCGGATCCGGAGCGATATAATTTGGAGCGGTTTTATAACGTCCAATTGCAGCTCGACCGCAACCGGACCCCGCAAGCGATGTACGAAAAGCTTGCGGAATATCTCGCAATGTTCTAATTTTTGATTCGGTGAACCAATGAAGTTCGATGTAAAGAAAGACGGTGCCACAACGGTTCTGTCGATCCACGAGCGCAAGATCGATACAACAGTTTCGGCGGAACTGAAGGCGGAATTCTTGCTGTTGTGCAAACCCAAAACCATGAAGAAGCTCATTGTCGATCTCTCCGAAGTTGAGTTTTGTGACAGCAGCGGCTTGGCTGCATTTCTTGTTGCCTCGCGCACCATCGCCGAACACGGCGGCATGGTGCATCTGGTCAAACCCCATAAGAAGATCCTCGACTTGCTCAATCTTTCGCAGCTCACAAGGATCTTCACCATCAATAAGACTGTGGCCGAAGCCGTCAAGGCGTAGGAATCCGAGGCTTCTCCTCTCCGATATTGCTTGACAGCGCCAAGTGTTCCAATCGAAAAATAATAGTGTCATTCCCGCCTTGTCCGCCGTCTTTGTGGCGGAATGCTTCTGGCGGGAATCCAGCTTGCCCACCGTCTTTTTGGAGGGCGCCTTTCCTTCCAAATTGAATAACTGTCCCACTTCGCGCCGATGACGGCGCATGCCGGTTTCAGCCCAATCGATTATGCAATTGTTGCGCTCTACCTTCTGGGTGTTACCCTCGCCGGCAGTTTAATCTCAGGCCGCCAGCGCACCACGCGCGAATATTTCCTCGGCGGTAAAACGCTTCCGTGGTGGTCGGTTGGTTTTTCCATTGTGGCGAGTGAAACAAGCACGCTCACCTTTATCAGCGTGCCCGGCCTGGCCTACAACGGCGATATGCGCTTCCTCCAGCTTGCGTTCGGCTACTTCGCGGGCCGCCTCCTCGTTAGTTGGATATTCATTCCTGCCTATTACAAAGGCGATCTCGAAACCGCGTACGATTTTCTGGGGAAGCGGTTCGGCATATCGCTTCGGAAGTTCACATCGTCCGTGTTTATTGTTACGCGCGTGCTTGCCTCAGGGGTGCGCTTGTTCGCTGCGGCAATTCCTGTTCATGTGATTACGGGTTTCGGCTATCCGGCCTGCATCCTGATGATCGGCCTGTTCACGCTGGTCTATACGTATGTGGGAGGATTGAAAGCAGTGGTTGCAATGGACGTGGTTCAACTGGCCATCTACCTTGCCGGAGCTGCGATATCGATGTTTATTATCTTGCATGCGCTGCCGAACGGCTGGTCCGACGTAGTTCAATACGCAACGGCGAACGGGGCTGATAAGTTTCGCATTTTCAATTTCGACACCGGCGGGAGTTTCATCGGATTCCTGAGTGCCCCCTATACTCTGCTCGGCAGTCTGCTCGGAGGGACGTTTCTCACGATGGCCTCGCATGGCACCGATCAATTGTTGGTGCAGCGCCTCCTCGGCTGCAAAGACCGGCGCGACAGCCAAAAGGCATTGATGCTCGATGCCTCGGTTATCGTCCTCCAGTTTGCCTTTTTTCTGATTCTCGGCCTCTGCCTTTATGCATTCTATCACGGATCGCCGTTCGCTCGGCTTGGGCTTCAAACGCCTGATGAAATTTTCCCGAAGTTTATCGTCGAAAATCTCCCTGTCGGCATCGCGGGGCTGCTGATTTCCGGCGTGCTTGCTTCGGCGATGGGGAGCTTGTCCTCCTCGATCAGTTCGCTGGCCTCGTCATCATACTTGGATATTTTCAAACTCTCGAAGGAAGGGAAGAAACTCACGCCGGAACGAGAGATTATTTGGTCTCGCGTGTTTACGTTGTTCTGGGGACTGGCCCTCATCGGCGGGGCGCTGACGTTTACCGATACGCACAATCCGGTGGTGGAAATCGGGTTAAAGATCGCATCGTTTACGTATGGGGGCTTGCTCGGTACATTTTTCCTCGGATTGCTCTTCCGCCGTGTCGGTCAAAGGAATGCCTACATGGGTTTTATCGCGGGACTGCTTGTGATGTGCCTTGTCCTAAAGTTTACGAAGATTGATTACACGTGGCACACACTTATCGGGTGTTTAGTGACGGTGGGGGTAGGAAACGCGTTCTCTTTGATTTTCAGACAACTTGCTAATGGGAAAGGGAAATAACCAATAACCAATCCGCCTGCGGCGGACCAATAATCAAACAAGCACAAAATCTCAATTTCCTAATTTGGATTTTGGGGTTTGAAATTTTATTGGTTATTGGTTATTGGTTATTGGTGCTTACCGCGTGATGCTCATGATAAGACCATCGATATAGTCTCCCTTGATGCCCGGCCGCTGGAGGCCGTTGGTTTCATCGAGGACGTTGGCGCGGACGTAATCTTCGAGTTCCGTGATCGTCACAATCCCATCGCGGTTGCGGTCGGCGGCGCCATCCAACCCTGCCACAAGATATTTCGTAAAGACGCCATGCCCGCCCCATTTTTCTCCCTCGCGGGAAAATTCGTTTGCAGTCGATGCGGAAAAATACACAATTCCCTTTTTCGTCATCGCAATCTTTTCGAGTAGATTGTGCGTTTCCAATCCCTGCGCGGAGCGCAACGCGATTGCATTTCCTGCCGCCTCATGACATGCATCGGTGAGGATGATAACGTCCTTCGCCGCCGAAAGCGCAAGCTGTTTATCGATATCGTTCCATGCAACTCCCGTGCCGACAAGGTTTCCGGGGTCCGTATCGGTGCTGAACAAATACGCCTCGTTGCCTTTCGGTGCGGGAGCGCCGTGTGTTGCGAAATATAAAATGACGCGGTCATCCGAACCCGCCTTATCCGTCTTTTCTTCAACCTTCCGCAGAATGTTCGCGCGCGTCGCATCGGCATTCATCAAGAGCTCGATTTGGTTTTCCGGCAGTTCGCCGCCCTTGACGCCGCGGAGAAAATCGTAGAACAACCGGGCATCGTTCGCCGCATAATGAAGGTTCAGCGTCGGATCTTTGAATTCCGAAACGCCAACCACCACCGCCCACGTTTTTGGCAATGTGGTTGTCGATTTAGGGCCGCCATTGATGCGCAAGATCGTGGTGGAGATCCTTCCGCTGACATCGAGCGCAACGATTTCAAACGTATTCAGGCCGGTGCCCAGGGAGACCGTTTGCTCGAACTTCATCGATTCATTTTCGAGCTGTCTGCCGCGTAATTCTTCGGGCGTCGGTTCGGAGAGAACGCAGGGATTCGAGTTGATGAACACCATCTGTATTCCTTTATTGTCGGTCGCGATGCCG
>DATGFY010000362.1:0-4868 GCA_035308785.1 Bacteroidota bacterium
CTCCAAAAGAGCCCTATCATCTCGATCCCTCGGTGCGTTATTCTGCAACGCCTGCCCCGGAATGTTTCTGTCCGGGGTTTCAGCATCGAATCCGGAGGCATTGCGCTTGATTTGGCCTTCGCCATTTCTTCCAGAGAACTCACCCCATCCCTTTCTTGAATCTGCCGAGGCGGACAAGAGATGGGCGCGATCATAGAAATGGACGCTGAGCGCCCGAAAGCGGACTCCCACGGAGTGCATGGGAACGAGAAAAATCATAGTGTCAGACGGTAAAACCTGCCTATTCCACCCATGTTGGCCTGACAATCAACAAAAATCACACGTTTTGCGTATTTCAATTGTTAATAATATTGTATATATTCACAAAAGCGAAAAACAGGGAACCATAATCAAACTTATAAGGAGTCATACATGAGAAAAACAGCTTTTCTCTATCTTCTGGTCATATTTTCAATAACGGCAGGCTTCTCGCAAAGCGGCAGCAATAATTCGAGCAATCTGAACGATAAGTTGGGGCAAATTGGCTCGGGGTACGCCCAGAGTTATTTGCAGCCGATCGGAGATGCATTCGGCGCCGATATTAATTCGGGATTTTTCCATACCGCACATATTGAAAGCGGATTCCATCTCTATTTTGGTATCAAGGGATTTGCTGCAAATGTTCCCGATGCCGATAAAACGATGAGCTTCGATTACAACGACCCGAATGCTGTTGTGACGGATCCTACGACAGGTCTTACAGTCTATCAAGGGCCGGCGCATGTTCACGCTCAGGGGCCGAGTGTTTTTGGAAGCAAGGACGTTAGAGGAACTGCGACCTTCAAGTACACCGATCTGACCGGAACGCATACTGTTACTGATTCGACAATCTCAGGCCTGGTTGATGCGAGCATCATCCCGCTGGGCATGCCGCAAGTAACGGTGGGTTCGATCTTCGGGACAGATTTTACGCTCCGATATATTCCATCGATCAGTCTTGGCGATTACGGCTCGATCGGATTCTGGGGATTTGGCGTCCGCCACAGCATCAGCCAGTATCTGGGCAACTCGATTCCGGTCGATATTGCGGTTCAGCTTGCATGGCAGTCGCTTACGATTCAGGATTCCACAGGAGCTAATATCCTGAAGACTTCTGCATTCCTCGCCAATGCCGAGGTGAGTAAGTCATTCTCAATCCTGACCTTGTATGGGGCGTTACAGAAGGAAAGTTCAAGCATGGATATCAGCTACAAGTTTAAGAGTCCCGATGGATCGATCACCGAGCCAATCGCATTCTCGCTCGATGCGAAGAACACATTCCGCGTCGTTGTTGGTGCAACGCTGGGCTTAGGCCCGCTTACACTCAACGCGGATTATGATGCAGGATCGACAACGATTTATTCGGGTGGTTTAGGGTTCTCGTTCTAACAAGGACCACTCACCCCCTGCCCCTCTCTCCATAGCCCCCGATAAAGAAATTCGGGGGTAAACTCCTCGAGGGGGAGAAAGATGGGATTGGAATAATAAAAGGAAAGCCCGTCTCGCAAAAGCGAGGCGGGCTTTAAGGAGGACAGCGGTGATGATAAGTAACTCACCCCCATCCCCTCTCTTACGAAGAGAGGGGCGCTATTATAACACACGGGAATGACACGGAAAAGTTCATCGGGACTCCGTTCCAAGAATGAGATTGCTTCGTCGCTCCGCTCCTCGCAATGACATTTTTTATTACATATTTGAGATCAGGGCGGTGCCGAATTCTGAACACTTGAGTTCTTTGGCGCCATCCATGAGGCGGGCGAAATCGTACGTAACGGTTTTGGCGCCGATGGTTTTCTCCAAAGCGCTGATGATCTTGTCGGCGGCTTCGTTCCAGCCCAAATAGCGCAGCATCATCTCGCCGCTCAGGATTACCGAACCCGGATTAACTTTATCCAGGTTGGCATACTTGGGCGCGGTACCGTGTGTTGCCTCGAAGACTGCGTGCCCGGTCACGTAATTGACGTTTCCTCCCGGCGCAATGCCGATGCCGCCAACCTGCGCTGCAAGCGCATCGCTGAGGTAATCGCCGTTCAGGTTCAATGTCGCAATCACGTCGAAATCCTCCGGACGGGTAAGCACTTGCTGCAATGTAATATCAGCGATTGCATCCTTAATGAGAACCTTTCCGCCCCTAGTAGCGGATTTCATTTCTGCGTTGGCCGCCTCTTCTCCTTTATCTTTCTTTGAACGTTCCCACTGCGCCCAAGTATAGACCTTATCGCCAAAGCGTTTTTCGGCGACGGCATATCCCCAATCGCGGAAAGCGCCTTCGGTGAACTTCATGATGTTTCCCTTATGCACAATCGTTACCGATTTCCGTTTCTGATCCAGTGCATAATCAATCGCGGCAGCTATTAATCGCTCCGAGCCTTGCTGAGATACCGGCTTTACACCGACACCTACTTGCAAGGGAGATCCGGTTACCTGGGTATGCGAAAGCTTCGCCCAATCATTCACCGATTTCTCGGTGCCGAAGCGTATTTTGGAAAAACTCTTTGGAAATTCCTTCTGGAGAAAATCCAATACCTTTGCAGCTTCCAGAGAACCGGCGGAGAATTCGATGCCGGCGTAGATGTCCTCGGTGTTCTCGCGGAAAATGACCATGTTCACCGCTTCGGGACGCTTGACGGGCGAAGGAACTCCCTTGAAATACATCACGGGACGCAGGCACACATACAGATCAAGCATTTGCCGGAGGGCGACATTCAACGATCGAATTCCCCCGCCGATGGGAGTCGTTAACGGGCCTTTGATGCCGACGAGGTATTTCTGAAATGCTTCCACGGTTTCATCGGGCAGCCACGATTGGAACAGGTTGAACGATTTTTCACCGGCATAGACTTCCAGCCACGCAATTTTTTTCTTGCCGCCGTACGCCTTTTGCACTGCTGCATCCAATACGCGCTGCGACGCGCGCCAGATATCCGGGCCCGTTCCGTCTCCTTCGATGAAGGGGAGAATCGGATGATCGGGGACGGTGAGTTTTCCGTTGGATATCGTTATCTGTTCGCCGCCAACCGGCGGAGTAATTTTCAGTGAGGTCATATTCTGATTATAGGGTGAGAGGATTTAGCGCGAGGAATGCGTATCAGGAATCGCCGCCGGTGCCCGGGCGATCGATTCGCGAATTTTCCGGGCATACTGAAGAATTTCCTGTTCAGGATATTTCTTCAGTTCGAGAATAAACTTAATGTTATCGTTATCATACCTTGGGGTAACGTGAAAATGAAAGTGCATGACCGATTGGCCTGCCGCCTGTCCGTTGTTCGAGAATAGATTGAACCCTGTCGGCTTTAACGATAGCACGATGGCGCGGGAAACAACGCTGAGCGTGTTCATCACGTCTGCAAGATCGCATTCGGGGACATCAATAAACGTTTGGCAATGCCGCTTGGGCAAAACCAAGGCGTGGCCGTAATGAATCGGGTTGATATCGAGGATGGCAATCGACTGAGGACCTTCGAAAAGGATTTCTGCCGGCGAGGCACCGCTAATGATATCGCAGAAAATACATCCCATAACGAGGTTGATTAGTTCCGTTGTGCGTAATAAACATACCAAAATACCGAAATATGGGGAGAATTACAAAAGGGGTCGGGAGTAGAACTCCCTCCCAGCGCAGAAGGCCGCGATGTGAGCAACATTGAGATTGGGTCGGGAGTAGAACTCCCTCCCAGCTGAGGGAACGTCCCTCTCCCCTCCCCGCCTTTCTTCGAAAGTCGGGGCATCCCCTCTCCCAGTCGGGAGAGGGGAAAATGTGAACGACACTCCGACTGTTTCTTTCACCCCTTGCATTTATCACCTAAAATGCTTATATTATGTTATCGGCATTCATCCAAACATATCAACACTTACAGGTGGGGCTTGGGCCTATTTCAAAATCCATCAAGTATGACTTTTAAAAACTCTAGAAACAGAACCAAAATTGTTGGCGTCTAAAGGGATAATATGATGAGAAAAATCGCCGGAGGGATAAGTGGAAAATAAACTGATGGATATGCTATGGAGGTGTGCGAATTTCCCAAAGAAAATCGGAGATACGTTTATGATAATGTTGTAAATGCGGGGTTGAAGATAAGTAATCTTTTTTTAATACATCGAGGATGAGTTGATTTTCTTTGAGTTAGAAATAAAGATCGTGACCGACGAGTTGAAGGGAGACGGAATGCGGGTTATGAAATACCGAAAATTGGGGAGATTTATGAAAGAGCCAGCCGCGCTGTGATTAACAATGAGATTGGGTCGGGAGTAGAACTCCCTCCCAGCAAAGAAGATTGAGAAGTGATCACAAATCGACGTTCGGTGTCAAAAAAGTGTACGAAAGTGATCATAAACACCCCCTTATTTGCACATTTTTTAAGGGTTAAGTTTTTGATTTCGCGATAATTGCAGGGGGAAAAAAAACAATCTTTTTTTTCTGATATGATTGGTGAGGCGGGAAAGGACGATTGTTTACAAGCGTAAATTCCCAATTTGTACTTTCCCCCCCATTTCTGTATATTTTGTACCAGTTGACAGGAAATTCACCACCCCATGACCATTTCAGACAAGGAGTATTCATGAAGAAGTTATCGCTGTACGCCCTCATTACAGCCCTCGTATTTGCCTGGTTCACGTTCAACGGATTCCAATGCGGATCAACCGAGTTGACCAGCGCAAAATTGTATATCCAACGCAGCGACTGGCCTAACGCAGAAGCGGCGCTCGTCAAGGAAGTCCAGAAGAACCCCGCAGATGCGGAGGGATGGTACGACCTCGGATATGTCCGTTACAATCTGGCAAACTATCCCGGCATGCTCGATGCCTTCACCCAATCGTTGAAAGTCAGCGACCAATTTAAGACGCAGATT
>DATGFY010000363.1:0-1731 GCA_035308785.1 Bacteroidota bacterium
ATACCGTAAGCATATCGATGTTTGCGCTTCCGACGCGCCGGAACCCTGAAGAGGGTCCTCATTCTGATCTGCCCGAGGGTGAGATCGTAGAAATTTTAGAGCGCGCAAACAATCCAATTGTCGGCGTGTTCCAAAAGAGCAAGCACTTTTTCGTCGTTGTCCCCGATGACAACCGGCTCGGAGTCGATGTCCTTATTCCCAAGAGCGCCACAAAAGGTGCGCGGGCGGGTCAAAAGGTCGTTGCAGTGATCGATGATTGGGAATCGCGCGGCCACAATCCCGAAGGACACATCGAAGAAGTTCTGGGCAAATCGGGCGAAGTGCGGGCAGAGATGGCTTCGGTTGCGCGGCAATATCAGCTCCCCGCCGAATTTCCGAAGGATGTGCTCGCCGAAGCGGAGAAGATTACGGAAATCATTCCTCTGGAAGAGATCAAGAAACGGCTCGATCTCCGCAACGAGATTTGCTTTACCATCGATCCTGAAGATGCGAAAGATTTCGATGATGCCGTCTCGTTCAAGGCCCTTGACGGCGGCGACGTTGAACTTGGCGTTCACATTGCTGATGTCAGCCATTATGTGACCGAAGGGAGCAAGCTCGATCGCGAAGCGTACACCCGCGGAACGAGCGTCTATCTCGCCGATGAAGTGGTGCCGATGCTGCCGGAAAATATCTCGAACAATATCTGCTCGCTCCGGCCCCGCGTGGACCGGCTAACGTATTCGATCATTATGGTTCTCTCGCCGAAGGGAATCGTGAAAGACTACACGATCGAAAAGAGCGTCATCCACAGCAAGCGCAGATTTTCCTACGAAGAAGTGCAAGCCGTCATTGAAAGCGGCAAGGGAGATTACGCCGACATCATCAAACAAATGCATGCGTTAAGCAAGGTCTTGCTTGCAAAACGTATGCGCGAAGGCAGCATCGATTTCGATTCTTCCGAGGCGAAGTTCAAATTTGATGAAGAGGGCAAACCGACAGAGATCGTAAAGAAAGAACGACTCGATGCGCACCGGCTTGTGGAAGAGTTTATGCTGATGGCAAACCAAGTTGCTGCCAAGCATATCGGCCAGCCGAAGAAAGAGCAGAACATCCTGCCGTTCGTCTATCGTATTCACGACAGCCCCGACCCGACAAAGATGAAAGACCTGGCGGAGTTTGTTCAGCATTTGGGATTTTCCATGCCCGCCCACGGCGATATTACTTCGAAGTCGCTCCAGAAATTGCTTTCGGACATCCAAGGGAAAGAAGAAGAGAACGTCATCAACGAAGTTGCGATCCGCGCCATGGCGAAGGCGATCTATTCCGATAAGAATATCGGACATTTCGGGCTAGGGTTCAGGTTCTATACGCACTTCACGTCGCCTATTCGGCGCTACCCCGATTTAATCGTCCACCGTCTCTTGTTCGAATACTCCTCTAAACTTGCCCAGAAGCGGCGTGAGTATTACATGGGACGATTGCCCGATATCTGCAAACAGTCATCCGATCGTGAACGCGTGGCAATGGAAGCCGAGCGCGAATCGGTGAAGGTAATGAAAGTAGAATATATGCGCCGCCATGTTGGCGACGAATTTACCGCATTCATCTCCGGCGTTATGCGCTTTGGGTTGTTCGTCGAGATATCCGATCTTCTCGTCGAAGGGTTCATCCGCGTCCGCGACATGGAAGACGATTATTACGTGTTCGATGAAAAACATTACTCGCTCATCGGCAAGCGGACCAAGAAAC
>DATGFY010000364.1:0-4405 GCA_035308785.1 Bacteroidota bacterium
CGCCCCGCACCCAATGCGGCACCATACACGATTCGGTGTGGACATTATCGAAACCGAGTTCGGTCATTTTCGCCTTGCCCCACTCGACGGCACGGGCTGCGTTGGGCGAACCGCTTAGGCGCGGACCGATGTTCGTCGTCAGATCGGTCAGCATGGCGATTGCTTCGCGCGAACCAAGCGCCGTGGCGAGAATCTGTTTCGCGGTCGAATCGTACGAAACACCGGTCACTGTAGTCGTTGTCGATGCGCTGACAGTGTGGGTTTGGGAGAATGCAAGCGAGCACGTAAGAAGACCAACAGCAACAAGACTGAATATTATAGGCTTATTCAATGTGGTTCCTTCGATGATTATGGGATTGAAAGAATGAAATGCCGAAACAATCCGCCTGCTGCGGACGGCATGACGAGAATTTTTCTAATTCTTTAATAGCATTTAGCTTAACTGCATCATCCGATTCAACGGAATGAGCGCCCGATCGATGATATCATCGGTCAGAGTAATTTCCGGTGTGCGGTCTCGCATGCAAAGATATAATTTTTCCATCGTATTGAGTTTCATGTAGGGGCACTCGTTGCACGCGCAATTTGCTTCGGGAGGTGCGGGAATGAACAGCTTATCCGGACACGCTTTTTCCATTTGGTGGATGATGCCGACCTCTGTGGCGACGATGAATTCTTTTTCGGGGCTCGATTGGACATACTTAAGAAGTCCGCTCGTTGAAGCGATAAAATCGGCTTTATCGAGCAGCGATTCTTCACATTCTGGGTGAGCGATCAACTTTGCGTTTGGGTGGAGCGAGCGAAGACCAAGAAGTTTACGTTCGCTGAATGTTTCGTGAACAATGCACGCGCCATTCCACAAAAGCATATCGCGGCCGGTTTTCTTGATAAGGTACTTACCAAGATTCCGGTCTGGCGCGAGCAAAATAGGACGATCGGCGGGAATGGAGCGAATAATCTTTTCCGCATTGCTTGAGGTACAGATAATATCACTCAACGCTTTCACCTCGGCGGAGCAATTGATATACGTGATCGCAACATGGTTAGGATGCGCTTCGCGGAACTTCTTGAACAGCGGACCCGGACAACTATCAGCAAGGGAGCAACCTGCCGCGAGATCGGGAAGAAGAACTTGCTTCGATGGGCTTAATATCTTTGCCGTTTCGGCCATGAAGTGAACCCCCGCAAACACAATAACATCCGCATCGGTAGAAGCGGCCTTGCGGGATAACTCTAAACTATCCCCAACGAAATCTGCAAGGTCCTGAATTTCCGACTCTTGATAATAATGAGCCAGAATGACGGCATTCATTTCTTGCTTGAGGCGGAGGATTTCCGTCTCAAAGTCTACCGTGTTAACTTGGGAATTCTTCTCTAAAACAGCGGTTTCTGCATTCATTTTCGTCACTCACCTACTTAAAGATACCCAAGAATGGGGGGAGATACAAATTCTACTTTTTCGCAATTTCGAGAGCAATAATCCTAAGAATGGAATAGACCTCCTCCATCCCGAGCGAATCCATGCTCTTCTCTCTACCAGTGATAAATCGATTCTTGGCACCAATCGGTGCCCACTGGAGCGGATCGGAAGGGCCGAAGAGGGCGAGAAGATTTGTATTCACCGCACCTGCAACGTGCATGATGCCGGTATCGTTCGTTACGAACATGTCAAGTTCGTTAATTATTGCGGCCACCTCACGAATAGATTTATCCTTGACAATCAAATGTTCCGGTGTAATCTTCCCTTCGATCGACGACAACACCTCCCTATCCATCGGACCCGAGGTAATGACAATGCCCGCGTTGTATTCGTTGGCAAACTGCTTGGCGATTTCGGCATAACGATCCACATGCCAGCGGTTTTCAGGGTGCCCCGCGCCGGGATGGATGCCGAGCAAGAGTTTGAATTTCTTGCGAGGCGGAGCGAGGGACTCTTGGGCGGCCATTTTTTCCGATTCGGTCAAGCCGATTGTACTCGTCGATCCCTCTTCGGTTAATCCAAACCCTTTTAAGATATCGAGATTTCGGAGGGATTGGTGGCGGCGCGGAGTAGCATCCCAACTGAGATCGACCGGATTCGTAAAGCAGAAAGCAGTTTGGTTGGTGCGGTGTAGAAGCTGCCGAGGACCGATCCGAACACGCGCATTCGATAGCCGTGCAATGATATCGCTCGTTGCCGAAAGCGAGACGGTCGTCGGGACAATTGCAAGATCATAATTCCTAGAACGCAATTGGCGATAGAATGTCCATAAGGAATTCTTGTCGTAGCAGATCACCTCATCTACATCGGGATGATTGAGCATGATACGGTCATTCACAGGGCTTGTAACGAGGGAAATAAACGCAGCGGGATATGTCGTACGAAGGGCATGGAGCATCGGCGTGGCAAGGATCATGTCGCCGAGCTGATCGTGCTGACGCACAACGAGGATGTTCTTAAATTTTTCTCGGGGATCGATCCCAGCGGGGATGGAACTGAGGAAACGCTTGAGAACGGATATAGCCAGCGGCTTATATACCTTCTCCAGCGTCATGCAGTGAGGTTACTTCTTTTCAGGAGGGATTTCTTCGAATTTTGCGTCAGAAATGTTTTGCATCGAGGCATTCGATGGCGGCGGCTGGCTAAAATCTTGCGGCGGAGGCGTTTTGGGTCGCATCGCCCGATTGGAAATACGATACACGATATAAAAAAGAAGAACCCAGAAGAGAATTCTGAGCATCGTTACTTCACCGGATTGTAATACTCCACCGGCGCGCGGTCTTTGCGGAAGATTTCCCGGACGAGGTCTTCGAAATGCTGTTCGTTGCCGACAAAATCAATCTGGGTGGCGTTCACGATCAGCAGCGGTGCGGCTTTATACCGGAAAAAGAAATAATTGTATGCCTCGTTCAGGTCTTTGAGGTATTGCTCGCCGATCCTCCGATCGGTGTCCCTGCCCCGCTTGTGGATATTTTCGATCAGCCGATCGACGCCCGACTGGATATATACAACGAGGTCAGGAACCGGAACGTTGTGCTCGATGCTGGCGGTTATCGTTTCATACAGTTTCAGCTCATCATCGGCGAGATTAAGATAGGCAAAGATGCGGTCTTTTTCGAAAATATAATCGGCAATGAGATATTCGTGGAACAGATCGGCCTGCCGCAATTCTTGCAACTGGCGATAGCGGCTCAGCAAGAAATAAATCTGCGTATGAAATGCGTAGTGGTCGGGATCTTCGTAGAATTTCGCAAGGAACGGATTATCCTCAAACTCTTCGAGGATTAATTTCGCCTGGAGCCGCTCCGCAAGCATGAGCGCGAGACTGGTTTTGCCGGCTCCAATCACACCTTCGATGGCAATATGACGAATCTCCGCCTTCGGAGTCGCGTCTTGCAGCGGGTCTTTTCGCTTTTCGCTCATTGTTGTTTGGAAATTTCTGTCGTGCGAGTTAATGGTCCGAGTTTGATTACGCGGTGCCGATCGGGACATCGTTCAAGCATTTCCCGTATTGTTACCAAGGTTGGCGGGAAGGTGAGGCTTCCCGCAATTTCACTTAACGGTTCGAGAGCAAATCTCCGCGATGCAAGTTTCGGATGCGGAATCTCGAGGTTATCGTCCTTATAAACTATCCCTTCGCAAAATAAGATATCAATATCGATTTCGCGCGGTTGCAGATGCGTCCCGAGCTTTCGGCCTGATCGATATTCTATTTCTTTCAACTTTGGCAACAGGTCGAAGGATTCTATCTCTGTTGCCACTTCGATAGCCATATTGTAGAACGCGGAATCTGATTGCATCTCGACCGGTTCTGTTTCGTAGACTGAAGAGCACTTCAAGATCGAAGCGAACGAGGAGATCTCATCTATTGCCCTCTTGAGATACGCGCCGCGGTCGCCAATGTTTGATCCTAATCCCAGATACGTTCGGAATATCATTCTGCCCCGCCAGCTACGCCGAACGTTGCTTTGTCACCTCGACTTCGACATAATCGACCACGCCCTTTACCGGCGGGTGCGGCTTTCGGATGCGGATCGTCACCTCGGTGATCAATAAAAACTTTGCGAGGAGAGCGCTCGCGATGGAGTTCGAGAGCGCCTCGAGCAAGAAATATTTCTTTGAGGTGATCGCATCCCGGATAACAGCAAAGACTGCCTCGTAATCTACCGTTTGTTGAAGACTATCGCTGGATTTCGCTTTCGAGAGATCGCACCGCATATCAGCATCAACCTCGAATTTTCCACCAAGGTTTTGCTCGTCCTGCGCGACGCCATGATACGCATAGAAAAGCGCATTTTTTATACGGATGACGTCGGTACTCATGCGAAAAAAATATATTACTTAATTGTTAGAATAGCAAAAGAGATAACGAATTTTGGATTGAAACGGGCACTGGTTCATACTTCGCGCCTAAACTCATCCCCC
>DATGFY010000365.1:0-5033 GCA_035308785.1 Bacteroidota bacterium
TTCTTTTGTTGAACGGGATGGAAAATCCGGCGGGAAAACTTGCCATGTTCACGTCGATCAACAATGCAAAGTTTCGCAGGCCTGTTGTTCCCGGCGATCAATTGACGATTGAAGTTACCATTGGAATGCGCCGGAAGACGATCGCACAAATGATTTGCAAGGCCTATGTAGCCGGCGAACTGGCTGCCGAAGCAGAGCTTGGGACTGTTATCGTTGACCGGAACAACGGTACCGCCAAAGAATAACCGGAGAACCTTATGAGTTCGAAAATCGATCCGCGGTCAGCGGTCAGCTCCAAAGCGCAGTTGGGCGACAATGTAACAGTCGGGCCATTCGCCGTTATTGAAGACGACGTGGTGATCGGGGACGGGACTACCATTGGTCCAAACGCCTACATAGCCGATGGGGCCCGGATTGGCAAAGAATGTTATATCCATCATGGTGCATCGATATCTTCCGTACCGCAGGATTTGAAATTCGCAGGTGAGAAAACGACCGCGGAGATCGGCGATAAAACTGTAGCCAGAGAATTTGTTACGGTCAACCGCGGAACTGTTGCTCACGGAAAAACAACGGTAGGCACGAACTGTTTTATGATGGCGTACGCACACGTGGCGCACGATTGCGAGGTGGGGAACCATGTCATTCTTGCAAATTCAGTAAACATGGGCGGTCATGTCGTCATCGAGGATCACGCGATCATCGGAGGTTTGGTTGCAATTCATCAATGGAGCAAGATCGGCTGTCACGCGATGATTGGTGGAGGGTTTCGCGTAACGAAAGACGTCCCACCATATGCGCTTGCGGGATCTCAACCGCTTGTATTCGAAGGCTTGAATTCTCTTGGTCTTCGAAGACGAAATTTTTCCCCTCAATCCATTGCCGCAATTGAAGCTGCATATAATACCATTTATCACGGTCAACTCAACGTATCGCAGGCCTTGCAGAAACTCCGCGAGCAGAATTTGATCGACGAAGTCCGCCACATTGTCGAGTTCATTGCTTCAAGCGAGCGCGGCATCATTCCTTCTTTCCGACGGTGACCATCAGGTGTCGTGGACGTTTCTCGATACCGGATTCGGGACTGCGGCGTTTAACATGGAGCGGGATGAACAACTCGCCCACGCGCTTCAGCGCAAAGAAATCGATCATACGCTTCGCGTCTATGGCTGGAAGCCCGCAGCGATTTCCATCGGCATGAACCAGAATATCGAGGAATTCGATCTTGAACGTGTCATCGCAGAGCATTTGGATATCGTTCGGCGGCCGACCGGCGGCAGGGCGATCCTCCATTCCCAAGAATTGACTTACAGCGTCGTAATGCGAGCGGCAGAAATTGGGCCTCGCGAGATCTATCGAATCATCAGCAACGCGCTTATACGCGGACTTCGCAAACTCGGCATTGAGGCAGAGTTAAGCGGCGAAGATGCGTTTCCGGATAAGCGAATGCGTGCGCCCGAATCGATTCCGTGCTTTTCAGGATCGGCGAAGTACGAAATTCAATATCACGGAAAAAAACTTGTCGGCAGCGCTCAGCGCAGATATGGCGATGTTGTCTTGCAGCACGGTTCGCTGCTCCTGGGCGACGATCATCTTCGCATTCTCGATTTTATCAAACCGGATTCCGGCAACATCGATCTCGTATCACGCACAATCGATGCCGGAACAATTCTCGGCCGGGCGGTCTCGTTCGAAGAAACCGCGCAAGCGCTGCGCCGGGGTTTTGAAGAATCACTTTCCATTACATTCTCATGAATAACAAGAAAAGCTCTGCTAAACCGCGCGTCGTGACAACGAAAACGGTTATGACGATGAAGGGCACCGGCGAAAAAATCGCCATGCTCACCGCGTACGATTACCTGATGGCGAAATACCTCGATCAGGTCGGCATCGATGTCATTCTCGTTGGCGATTCGCTCGGGAATGTCGTTCTCGGTTACGAAACGACCTTACCGGTGACCGTGGACGATATGATCTACCACGCCAAAGCAGTCAAACGTGCGGTGAAGAATGCGCTGATCGTCGTCGATATGCCGTTCATGTCGTTCCAGACCAGTATCGATGATGCAGTTAAGAATGCCGGCAGGATTATGAAAGAAGTGGGTGTCGGCGCCGTGAAGCTGGAAGGCGGAGTCTATATTGCAGAGATTGTGAAACATCTCGTCAGTGTCGGTATCCCGGTGATGGGACATTTAGGATTGACTCCGCAATCGATCAATAAGTTCGGCACTTATGAAGTCCGCGCTAAGGAGAAAGAAGAGGCCAATGAACTTCTTGCCGATGCAAAGGCACTCGCGGAAGCAGGGGCGTTTGCCGTTGTATTGGAGAAAATCCCCGCATCGCTGGCCAAGCGGGTGACAGAAACCATTCCTATCCCGACGATCGGCATCGGTGCGGGTCCGCACTGTGATGGGCAGGTACTTGTCGTCCACGATATGCTGGGTCTTACCGAGGAATTCAAACCGCGCTTCGTCCGCCGGTATTCCGAGCTTGCAGAGAACATGCGTACGGCATTCCGCGGCTATATCGCAGATGTGAAAGGGAAGAAATTTCCGTCTAAGAACGAATCGTATTAGTCAATCTTGCGTCTCGGTCATGTTGAGGCGCAGCGAAGATATCCCCGCCATGAAACATTCCTCAGAGTCTCTGCGCATTCTCGTCTGCAATGACGATGGCATCGATGCGCCCGGCTTATATGAACTTGTCCAGCATGTCAAGAAGCTCGGTGAGGTGACTGTGGTCGCCCCGCACCGCCAGCAAAGCGCCGTGGGGCATGCGATTACGATTAACCAGCCGCTTCGCGTCAAGAAATTTGAGAAGAACGGTAAATTCTTTGGTTATGCCGTGGAGGGCACTCCTGCTGATTGCGTGAAGCTTGCTCTTCGCTCGCTGCTCGATCACAAACCCGACTTGATTCTCTCCGGCATTAACCATGGGTCGAATACGGCGGTCAACATCATTTACTCGGGTACAGTGTCCGGAGCGACGGAGGGGACGGTGTTCGGGATACCTTCGATTGCGTTTTCTCTGACAACGTACGATGAACCGGATTTCCGGTTCGCTGGAAAGTTTGCGGCAAAACTCGCAAAGCTAGTGGCTGCGAAAGGACTTCCGAAAGGCGTGCTGTTGAATGTGAATATACCCGCGGTGCAGGAGAAAGCAATTCGCGGCGTAAGGATTACGAGACAGGGAAAAAGTTGGTGGAATGATGCTTTTGAGGTTCGGCAAGACCCAATTAACCAGCAATACTATTGGCTAACCGGCACGCTTAATGTCGTCGATACCGATGACGATATCGATCAGGTTGCGGTGACGGACAACTATATTTCAATTACACCGCTTCATTACGACCTGACCGATCAGGAGATGGTTAAGGAACTCAAAGGGTGGGGGGTGGACGGGTTACTTTGAACTCATCCCCCGTCACGCCTATCGGCGTGACACCCCCTTCTCTTGATTCCAAGAGAAGGGGATATTGAAAACTTTCTCGCTCCTCCTTCTCTTAGCTTTTAAGAGAAGGGGGCCGGGGGGATGAGTTCCGAGAGAGGGAATCTCGAATCCGTTGGAGAGCTGAATCGAGATTTCCTACTATTTCGCTGTTCTTAAACCTTGCCACGTGAATCTTTCTCGTTTCGATCAAGATCGTTCGAAACAGATCGTACTCTTTCTGCGCTTCATGAATCCCTCCGTCAACCTCAATAACCAGTCGATACTTCGGAATATAGAAATCGACAATCACGAACCAGTCTTTTCCAAGCCAAGTAAGATATAACGGGTGTTGACGCAGAAATCGCTCGCCAAGAAATTGTCGGTTGCGGAGTGTGTTCCAAAGAATCTTTTCGGCCGGAGTTTCTCGCTTCCGCAAGTCTCTCGCTAACTGTGTGGCGAGTTGTCTGAGTTCTTTGCTTGGCGGCATAGTTGATCGAATGGAATGTTTTTAAAACTCATCCCCCGTCACGCCTATCGGCGTGACACCCCCTTCTCTTGATTCCAAGAGAAGGGGATTTTGAAAACCTTCTCGCTCCCCCTTCTCTTAGCTTTTAAGAGAAAGGGGCCGGGGGGATGAGTTTTGTTTTCGCCTTCCACACAAAATACACCGGCACCCCCAATAGCACAATCACCAATCCCGGCCATGTATAATTCGGTTTGAAGATGAGCAAGTCAACGCAAATCGCAATTGCGAGAACAATGTACAATGCGGGGATAACGGGATAACCGAATGCTTTGTAGGGCCGTTCGGCATTTGGGCGTTTTTTGCGGAGGATAAAGATGCCGCCAATCGTGAGAATGTAGAAGATTAAGACGGCGAAGATTACGTAATCGAGAAGTTCGTTGTAGGTGCCGCTTAGACATAGGGCGCATGCCCATACGGTCTGTGCGACAAGCGCCATAGCGGGGACAGATTTTGTGTTCAGCGTTCCGGCGCTCTTAAAGAATAACCCATCCTTTGCCATCGCGTAATAGACGCGCGCACCCGCCAGAATCAATCCGTTCGCGCACCCGAATGTCGACACCATGATGAACACCGCCATGATGATTACTGCTGGCGCTCCTGCGAGGGTTGAGATGGCAGCAGTCGCGACGCGGTCGTTTGCGGCGAACTGAATGCCGTGTTCAAGGACATTTTGTCCTCCGGGGTTGCCGGTGAGAGGGAGAGCGAGCAAGTAAGCGACGTTAGCGAGGATGTACAAAAGCGTTACGGTCCCGGTGCCCAGCGCGAGGCTAAGAGGGATATTTCGCTTTGGGCTAATGACTTCGCTTGCGGTAAACGTAATGTTATTCCACGCGTCGCTGGAAAAGAGCGAGCCGACCATCGATACACCTATTGCGGCGACCAGCATTAAGCCCGCAAGAGGTTCAACCGATTGGATTATCCCACCCGACATGTGCAGCCACTGGCCGTCCCATAGATGAGAAAAATTCTGAGAGATTGCCGCGGCATTTCTATCGAACAAGAATCCCACTACAATTAATCCGAATAACGCCGTGGTCTTGGCGACAGTAAAGATATCTTGAACGATCTTTCCTTGACG
>DATGFY010000366.1:0-3804 GCA_035308785.1 Bacteroidota bacterium
GAACAGCGACCCGCCGCCGATGTTCGTCGCTGTCTGAATAGCGATCGCCGTGCTGTTGGAAAGCGTTGCAACATCCGTCGCCCCATCATTATTCAGGTCTGCAACGAGGCACGCGATGGGCACCGAAACGGCAATGCCGGATGTGCTGGAGATTCCTCCGCTTCCATTATTATACGCCACGTACAATTGGTTCGAATTGCCGGAGATCGCCACGACATCGGGGAAGCCGTCGCCGTTGATATCGGCGACTGCAAGCGCCTGAATTGCTCCGCCAAGACTGTGCGTGACTCCGGCCGCAAACGTTCCATCGCCGTGGTTGATGAAGATCTCGAATCCCGGCGGCGTGCTGTAGCCAACAACGATATCGAGCGCGCCATCGCCGTTCATATCCGCGAGGGCAACCGTCCGCGGTGCGGAACCGGTGCCATAATTCACCGTCGGATTAAACGTGCCCGAACTCTTGTTAATCAAGACGGAGATATTGTTCGAGTTCAGATTCGCCGTTACTAAATCCACAGCGCCGTCGCCGTTCAAATCGCCTGCGGCAATCGCATACGGAGCGCCGCCGACAGTGAAATCGCGCCGAACCGGAAACATTCCGGGAGAGGAAGCCGCCGGAGCGGTAAACTGGTACACGCATGACGTGTACGCAGTTCCCCCTTGGGCCTTCATGTTCGAGGTAATATCCACGGTCACCTGTTCGCCTGCATAAAACGGAGTCGTGGGATGGAATGTAATGAGTGTATCGCTGTTTGAGAAGGTGAATGTGCCGTGGTGTTTTCCGCTCCACGCGCCGGTGACAATCCATGCGGTGGAATCGTTCACGGTTGTGGAATCGCAGCCTTTGGACCCTGAAACGGTAATGCTGGAAGAAACCGATGCAGCCGTACGGTTGCGCGCCGGAACAACCGGCGTAGCGAGCACCAACTGTTGTTCGCCGAAATCCTCGCCGTTGAACGTCTTATTGTTCTGATTGACAGTGATCGAATACGACGAGCCGTTCGGATGCGTGTCCGCCCAGCCGAATTCATGGAAATCGTTCAGCTCGTACGATCCATCGATAAGGTCCGCGAACTGGAAATGCCCGCCGGTATCGGTATGGGCCATCCCGGCGCTGGTTCCCAATAATTGAATAGGCCAGTTCGAAAGCGCCGTTTCGCCCGAATCGCGCACGCCGTTGCCGTTCGCATCGTTAAATACCGTGCCTCGGATGACACCGCGCTGAATCAAGACGTCTTGAGTGATAATAGAGTCTTTGATGAATGCAATCGTTTGCGACTTGGCAAGATAGCCGGTATAAACGTTTAACGAGAACGGTGTTGTGGAATCTTCCACCGGCCGAAAATAATTAAACGCGCCATTCGAGGAGACGAGATCGGTGAAGTCGTTCGTAGGGTTGCTATAAATATAGCCATAATTCACGATGTGCGAGGTCAGTGTGTCACGAACGTAACCGATAACACCTGCATCCGCGTCGATCAATTTTAGTATGGCATAATACCCGAAATCGTTGTTCGTAACCGCTGCATAGACATTATTCGAGTTTGTCGGATCGATCTTCAAATTCCATGTAGCGTTGTGCGAGAAATATCCGTTACTCATCAGCGTCCACGTTGTTCCTCCGTCGGTAGTGCGGTAAACGCCATCGTTGCCGTTGGCAAATGTACCGGAGTATAACGTATCGGGATGGCTCCTATCCATTTCCAAAGACCACATCGATATCTGCAAAGATGTAAGATTCCAGCTCTCACCGTAATCGGTCGTTTTCCAAACGCCTTCAGTACCTGGACTTCCTACGAAGGCCGTTGCGTATGCCAGATTAGGATGAACGGGGTCGATCGCGATCTTCGGGATTTCCGTTGATCCCGCACTCTTGACCAGCCGCCACGTTACGCCCTGGTCAGTGGATTTCGAAATCCGTCCGCCGCCGGAGCCCGCATACAAAATATTGCTGCTGTCCGGCCTGATGGCAAGGGTGCACATGATACTTGACCCCGGGGAACGCGTACTTCCTTGAAGATGCCAGGTAGCGCCGCGGTCGATTGTCTGCCAGATATCGCCGGTGAAATAACAACCGGCATAAGCGGTGTCAGGATGGGTCGGATCGAATTGGATGCTCTCACCATCGACGCCGAATCCATCTTGAACGCTATTATCATCGAGAACGTCGGTCCAGGTTACGCCTCCATCGGTCGATCTCCAGAGATCCGCTGCGAATGTGCAAGCAATTATCGTATTTGTGTCACGTGGGAATACGACAATGTCTCGTATTGGACCTCCGTATATCGGGTTTCGCTGTGGGAGTATGGATAAAGCAGTCCAATTCGCGCCCCTGTCGCGTGAAACGCACAAGTAATTATCGGTACGTTGAGCATAAATTGTATTCGGATTAACCGAATTCATTCCTATGTATTCAGCCTGGCTTCCAAGAATGCTATGCCAAGCCTTAAACTGCGAGAGCGCAACACTTGAAAAGAGAAGCGAGGCGGCGAACAGTGCGGTACCGGTAAAGCGGAAGAACGATTTCATGCGGATTTCATCAATTAATCGGTGGATTGGGCTATGGGTATAATCTATCAATTTACGAAAAAACCGCTTAACCGCAATAGAGCAACTTAGAGCCTGTCCGGTAGCATTGCCGTTATTCGATGGCAATTCGCCTATTTCCATTTTCCATATTCCATCTTTCCATACTCTTGATATTCTCGCGCCATTTTCGTATCGTATCATTCATAGAATTCAGGCGATCAAACCATTGAAATCAATCTGGAAAAAAGCAAAGGATCTGGTAGAGCAGTACCCGGTCATTATCGCTGCGCTGGTGATTTACGGGTATTACCTATTAACCTCGCTCGATCTGTTTCATCATCACGAGAAGGAATCGTTCATTGATTACCTGCTCCGGTACGATTCGCTCTTTTTCCTCTGGCTGGCCGCTGCTTCGTTCCTCCAGCTGCAGCGCACCCGCAAAGCCAGCAAGCAGAACGCCGATCAGCAGCGCGATATCGAACGCGTGATGGACCGCCAAATCGTCCACGAGCGCTTCGTTAAAGAAATTACCATGATGCTGCAAGACAGCATCAACAATCCGCTTGCGGTTATTTCCGTCACCTCGCACGAGATCCGCAAGAGATTCGAGAAGGACATCGAAATCCTCCACTGGATCGACCGGATCGAATCATCGATTCAGCGCATTAATAATACCATCCGCGATCTGCAGGTTTATGAGGCAAATAAGATGATCGAGGAAACCGCTAACGCTCTGAAGGAGAAGTACGAGCACCACCCGAAGTGATCTTGGCAATATTTGTT
This sequence comes from Bacteroidota bacterium, assembly GCA_035308785.1. Classification (GTDB taxonomy): domain Bacteria; phylum Bacteroidota; class Ignavibacteria; order UBA10030; family SZUA-254; genus DATGFY01. The sequence continues at coordinate 3,313 of DATGFY010000366.1, forward strand.
AAAAGTAAAAAAGGCCGACAATTTGTCGGCCTTCTTCGTTTACAGCAATGTGAGGAGAATCTTTTCTTTAACCCTTCGTTCCAATCTCTATTGTCATCGTCACTTCCGCTCCCTTCGCGTCGTTGGAAAAACTTACCGAATCCATCAGGGAGCGAATGAGAAAGACCCCGCGGCCGTGATCGAGCATTAAATTTTCCTCATTGCGCGGATCGGGGACATGTGCACTATCGAATCCCGGGCCTTCATCGTGTACAGAAATTACCAGAACCGTGTTATCGGTTCGGCAATGCAGTTGGACGGATTTTTTTGGATCGCGCTTGTTGCCGTGGATGATGCCGTTATTGACCGCCTCGGTGACCGCAACAAGGATCTTATAGAAGCGCTCGTCATCGATGTGCAAAGAGGCTTTAAGCTTCTCAAGAAATTTCTCGACCTTCGCGACTTGCTTAATGTCGCTCGGAAAGCTCATCTCAAACTTATCTTTTGGGGTTT
>DATGFY010000367.1:0-5145 GCA_035308785.1 Bacteroidota bacterium
CCTTTTTTGACCTGATCGCCTGCATCGAAACCGAGCGAGATCAGCCGGCCGGTCGCCTTTGAGGCAATTGATGCCTTGCGCTGGGCAACGACATACCCGCTGGCGGTCAAAAGCGAATTTGCCGAATTCGGCGAAACCATCGTTGCGCTCGTAAGCTCAACTTCCGGCACCGGGGTAAGCGATGACCTGAAGAACATGAATCCGACGGCGAGAACGACGACAACCCCGCCGACATAATAGAGCGGGGAGATGCGTTTGGGCGCGCCGGACGCCTCAACATGGGCTTCCTCGCGCTTAATCCGCAATCTTGAAAGATCTGTTCCTTGTTCTGACATGGTTGAATTAAAAATAGAAAAATGCGGTTTGGTTTCCAAATTAAATTATTAGTCATTGCGAGACGCCCCGTCAATGAAATTGACGAGGCAACGAAGCAATCCCGGTTTCGTCTGCACAATCTTCACGTCCTAGTCACAAAATTAATGTGTCATTCCCGCGTGCTTCTAGCGGGAATCCAGCGTCGTTTCTCTTAGAAATTGGCAACGACGGAGTAACGTATGTGCTAAAACAGAGCGTAGTCTGGACTACTCGGCAAGCCCGCTACAGAGCGCACTCTGCCTATTTGTCATTCTGAGCACGAACGCGACAGCGTTCACGAAGAATCTCCCACGGTCAAGTTTTGCGAGATCACCCAATCGAAGTAAACTCTTCCTGTTTATAACCGGCGGAGATGCTTCACTTCGTTCAGCATGACATCCGGCTGGTGACTACCTCACCGAATCACTGTCATGTTGCCAGAAAGCCTGTCTTACCCAAGAGAAATACTCCTTCGGTAACTCGGACTTGCTTCTCTCCCGAAATTTTCCAATCTTTTCCCAGCCCGTTCGAACATTCACCCAGAAAATCCCGACTATTCTCTATGAAAAAACGCAACCTCGTCGTCATCGATCACCCGCTTGTGCAGCACAAAATGACTCATCTGAGAGACAAAGATACGGGTTCGAAAGATTTCCGCGAACTCGTTTCCGAAATTACCCTGCTCGTGGGTTACGAGGCGACGCGCAACATGAAATTACGGAATGTCAAAGTGAAAACGCCGCTCGCGGTAACGAAGGCGAAGGTCGTCGCAGGAGATCATGTCTGCCTCGTGTCGATCTTTCGTGCGGGATTAGGGATGGTGGAAAGCATGCTGCAACTCATGCCGACTGCAAAGGTCGGCCATATCGGGCTATACCGCGACCACGATTCGCTGAAGCCGGTGCAATACTATTGCAAATTGCCGGAAAAGATCGCCACCGCCAGCGACGTGTTCATCCTCGATCCGATGCTTGCCACAGGCGGCTCCGCCTCCGATGCCGTAAAGATTTTGAAGAAGGCCGGCGCAAAAAATATCAAACTGCTCTGCTTGGTCGCGTGCAACGAAGGAATTGACAACGTGCTAGCAGATCACCCCGACGTGCAAATCTTTGCCGCCGTGGTCGATCCGAAACTCAACAATGTGGGCTACATCGTGCCCGGCTTAGGCGATGCGGGCGATCGGTTATACGGGACGAAGTAAAAACCCGGTCGAAAGTCATTCTGAACGGAGTGAAGAATCTCCGTCGGTTGTAAATCGAACGACGGGCGGTGTTTTGCAATCCTCCGGCGAAGTGCATCCCCCATGTAACTCACCCCAACCCCTCTCTTACGAAGAGAGGGGCTTATCGCAGTATCATGCGTGCCGCCATTCCTTCTATTCGAAAATCAAGAATTACTTCACTACTTTCCCCGGATAATTCATTTCTCCCGCTTCGATGCGAACCGGCAAGCGGTTCTTCGCGGGGCCGAGAGGGCAGGTGGCAAACGGAGTGTACGCGCACGGCCAGTTAATCGTTTTATTGAAGTCCAACGTTACATTGTTATTTGAATCGGGGAGCGCCGAGTACAATTGCCTGCCTGCGCCATACGTTTCCTTGCCCGCGGTTTCATCGCTCAGCATAAAATATAATTGATCGTCGGTGCCGGGTTCCATCATTGCGACGAGACGCAAGTCTTTTCCTGCCAAATTAAAACTCACCTCGCCCGGGCATAAGAACGTATCTACCGTCCCGATAACCGTCGAAACTGCCATCCGTCCGGGAGTTGCGTATTTTTCGAACTTCGCCTCGACCTTCCATTTCGGATCGACCGGGAAAAATTTGAGGCCGGCAAAATTCAGCCGGTTCGGTTCCTGCGTATCCTTCACGCGGACGCCGATGAGGTTCTGCCGGATGATGACGAAAAACGTCACCGAGCCGATCTTCACGATCGAGGGTCCCTTGTCGGCAGTATCAGGCACCAAGTCTGCCGATATGCGAAGCGAATCATCCACTTTTACGCCGGCGTCCTTCGCCGCAGTCAACGAAACCTTTCCGTCCTTGAACATCAACGATCCCGCGTGGGCGGGTACGCTTTTCGGCAGCACGATCGCGCACGCTGAATCGCTGCCGAACGTATTCTCGCCCGGCTTCAGCCAAAACAATCCCGCAAGCGAAAGCCACCCGTCTTCGGCGGAGATGCCCTTGATTCGCTTTGCCTGCCACTCGGAAATTTCTTTGATATAGGCGGAATCGTCTTTTTTCGCGCAGCCGGAGACTGCCAGCATGAGGATTCCTACGAGGATGGCGGTGATAGCAACAAAATGTTTCATCGGAAGTGTCTTAATTAAGAATTTTTGACTTTGGATTTGCGATTTTTGATTAAAGAAATGACCTTGTGATTTTCGGCAAGCAATGATTTGATTCTCTTCTTTTCCTTTTTGGTGAGATTCAAGAATTCATCGAATGATCCCACCTCCCAACCTCTGGCTTGCAACGCTTTTGTTTTTCGAGCATTCATTATTAAATATATGAATTGAGAGTTTAGCCAGCTATCTCACTTTCAATTTCATTAATGGAGCGTCCTCTTGCATCTTTCCAATTTCTTGGGCCGTTCATAGCGGTTCCAACAATGACGCTTGCCGCAGCGGAGGGACTGTTGAAAAGTTGATTCGATTTGAAATAAAGATTTTGAGTCCCGTCAATGAGAATGCCTTCGCGAATTAGTGTTTCGCGAAGTTTTTGATAACCATCACTTAGACCCTTACCAATATTTCTTGAAGCATCGGAGCCTTCAAGAACAACTATGCCTTCATTAGTTTGAACGCCCTTCGCTGAGAGTCCCGCCACATTAAGAAAAAGTTCTCGATTGCCTATTGGTGAAATCGGTTTTGAGATTCCGAGTTGTGACTCCTGGGGCAACGTCCCAAGAATCGGTTCAAGTATCTTGTGGCCTAAAGTCCCAAGCAAGATTCGCGTATAGCCTATAAATTTTTCCATCACAGCTCTTTCTGCTCGCGGTAGGGATGGAAGTTGTGGTTCGTTACCGTTTTCCAATTGATAACGTCTCGAACCGAGGGCGGCGGTTATAAATTTGCTTTCAAGATACTTTGCGTGGGCGGAAGTAAGAGTTTCGTCTTTGCTTGTGAGGAATATGGCCTCAGTCCAGAAATCTTTTGATGAAAGGTGCTGCTGCAGTCGGATTAGGACGTTTTCCGCTTCGCCTATGTATGCTGCCAAGCCGCCTGTGTTTTCATCGGGGCCAAACAGAAAATAAACACCAGGCCGCTTTGCTTCTTCCCATTTTCCTAAATCCCCAATACGATTACGTGGACAAGCGATTGCTTGTCCAGTCCAGCCCATTATTTGGCCATGACGAATACCAGTAACGGATCCGTCGTCCAGATAAATAGAGATATTTTCGCCGAGCGGCATACTGTTTTTGATTAAAGCCGAATAATGAGGGCTACTTAATCCAGTGGAGGTGCTTCAAGTAACAAATTCCGCAAATCAAAAATCCGATCCGCCTAAGGCGGACCGCAATGCCTTAAACACCATACGGCGCCCAAATGTTCTTGACCTGCGTAGATTTTTGGAGGAACTTTTCGGATTTCATACCCGACCAATCCAAGAGATCGCCGTTGGAGACCCATGTCTGTTTCATGTTGCTGATCGAAGCGGCCTCGGCGTTCTTGCTGCCTTCGGCGCTGCCGAAGAACCAGATCGCATCGACGTCTTCGTGATCGGCGAGGATCTTCCCGATCTCGTCTGGATTCTCTGCAGTCATTAGATTGATAACGCCCGCGGGAATATCGGAATGTTGAATCACCTGCACAAGGTCCATGGCCGTCATGGCATATCTGCCCGCGCATCCAACGATCGTGTTTGCCATCGAAACCGACGAGGCGATGAGGGAGACGAGGCCGAGCAATGGCGATTCATCCGGCAAGCGCATGCCGATCACGCCGACCGGTTCGCGCAAGCCTACGACAAGCCGCCTGCCAAGCACCGGTTGGACGGTGCCGCCGTATTTATCCGCATACGCCGCAAAATCGAAAATGCGGCTGATCGAGCGATCGACTTCTACATTTGCCGCATCCATTGACCAGCCGGTTTGCGCAACGATGCCTTTCGCGAACCGTTCGCGCTCGTTGGCGAGATTTTCGGCGAAGAAGTACAATATCTGTGCGCGGAGATGCGGGGCGGATTCGAACCACGAATTAGACGCGTTGCGCGCCGCCTCGACTGCATTGCGGACGTCTTTACGGTTCGCTTGTCCCACAACTGCCACGAGTTCGCCGCCGGGCGATAGTATAGAGTAGCTTCCCATCTGATCCGGCCGCACCAGCTTCCCGCCGATGAGGAACCTGAACGTGCGGTCGATCTTCCCGGCGCCGTTCGAGCCGTTGTGCTGGACGGGTGCGTGTTGCTGTGCAGGAGTCTCAATCTTGTGCGGATGGCTTACGCCGTGGCCTTCTTCGACGAGCACATCGTACATGCCTTCCTTGCCGCCTTCTCGGCCGTAGCCGCTCTCGCGGTAACCGCCGAAGCCCGAGGCCGCGTCGAACAAGTTCGTGGAATTGATCCAGATTGTCCCGGCTTTCAGCTTCCGCGCAACGTCCATCGCTGTATCGATATCCTGCGACCAGACGGAGGCGGCAAGGCCGTAGCGCGTGTTATTGCCAAGCAGAACCGCCTCGGCAGGAGTGCGGAAGCTCATCGCCACCAGCACTGGCCCGAAGATCTCGACCGAGGCCACGGTCGACGCGGGCTCGACGCCGGTGAGCAGAGTCGGCGGATAGAAGCAACCCTG
>DATGFY010000368.1:0-13311 GCA_035308785.1 Bacteroidota bacterium
TCTTGATCGACAATAGCGATCATCTCGATTTCGGAGACTTGTTTCTTGGCCAACCGATTACCCGGCAAGTGCAGGTAAAAAACATCGGAAAGGATACCCTTCATGTGCGGGACGTACGGGCGCAATGCGGCTGCACGACGACAGGACTCGCCAACAAGATCATCCCGCCGCACGGCGAATCTGATATGACTATCACCTTCAACTCCACGGGCTACCATCCCGGCCCGGTGGTTAAACATGTGACGATTTATTCCGATGATACCACCGGCCGTGGAATGTACGTTATCGAATTCCACACAAATCTGATAACCGCCTTGATGCTTAACCCGGTATATTTCAGCTTCAACATGGCGAAGCTCGATACGACCTACAAGAAAACGATCACGGTTCTCAATACATATAAGAGTCCCGTCACGATCACCTCCATCGAGGTGCCCGATAAAGAGCACGACAAAGATTTTACATTTACTCTGGGCAAGAAAACGATTCCTCCGCAGGATTCGACGGTGTTGATCGCGGAATTCCATCCGCAGAAACCAGGCCAAGTCCAGGGCAAGATCACGCTGAATACAGATAACCCGTTACAGGCGAAGATCGATGTCACCTACCTTTCGTGGGTGAATCGCAAATGAGTCTATCAATGAAAGGATTGGTTGCTGCGCTGATCCTCACAATGGCTGCAGCCGGATCAGTTGCCGCGCAACCAAAGATTGTTGTAGCTGAGGGACTAAAACCCGATTTCGGCGAGATTTTTAGCTCCGCGGTCATCAAGCGCTCACTGACCTTGCTGAATAAGGGAAAGGATACACTTCAGATTTCAGCCGTTAGCGCCTCTTGCGGATGCACCAGTGTAAGTTCGACAGACCGGATTGCTCCCGGCGATACCGGCAGATTGAATATTACGTTTAACCCCCATGGAGCCAACGGAAAAGTAACGAAGGGTGTATCATTCGATACCAACGACCCGTTGAACAAACATATCCACGTCAATTTTATGGTCGAGATCGTCAAAGTCGTCGATGTCGATCCGGATTATCTAACATTCCCATCCGCTCAGATCGATTCCCCTTCCACGTCAGAAGTGACGCTCAAGAATATCGGCACGGATTCGATCCATATTTTCAGAATACTTTCGACCTCCGAAAATCTCAAAGGTGTTTCCAATAAGATGGCCATCGCACCCGATGATGAAGCGACTGTCACCTGTACGTTTACTCCCAAGGAACATGGCGTGTTTAGAGGAAACCTTTCCATAAAGATCGATAGCCGGAAGCTGCCCGTGATCGATGTACGGGTTTTCGGTTTCGCCAAAGCAGCAAACAAGTAAAACTCGAATCTCCGGCGGATCAATTCCGCAGGAGATTCAATCCTTCCTATGCCTCGTCGTCAATTCGCAGAAGCGGTAATCATTGATGCCGTGCGGACGCCAATCGGCCGCTACGGCGGTGCGCTACGCGACGTTCGACCGGATGACCTCAGCGCAATCGTACTCCGCGCTCTCGTGAAACGGACAGGAATCTCTCCCAACATTATCCAAGACGTTCTCTGGGGCTGTGCTAATCAGGCAGGAGAAGATAACCGGAATATCGGCCGCACGGCAGCCTTGCTGGCAGGTTTTCCTGTGACTGTCCCGGGCACTACGATTAACCGCCTGTGCGGATCGAGCATGGATGCTGTGATTCATGCTGCGCGAGGGATTTGGTCGGGCGATTTAGACATTGCAGTTGCAGGCGGAGTAGAGAGCATGAGCCGCGCACCGTATTCTGTTCCCAAGAACCAATCGGGAAGCTATGGCAACGTTACGGCGTTTGATACTGCTCTGGGGTGGCGCTATCCCAATCCAAAAATGGAAGAGTTGTTCCCGCTCGAATCGATGGGCGAAACGGCGGAGTATGTCGCCGAAAAATACAAGATCTCCCGTGAGGATCAAGACCGGTTCGCCCTCGCAAGCCATTCGAAAGCCGTAGCCGCGCAGAAGTCCGGCGCATTCACAGACGAAATTGTTCCGGTGGAAATACCGGGTAGAAAAGGCGTCACTATCGTCAGCACCGACGAGGGGCCGCGCGGAGATACTTCATTGGAGAAGCTCTCTCAACTGAAACCTGCGTTTCGGAAGAACGGTACGGTGACCGCCGGAAACTCATCGACACTGAATGACGGAGCCGCCGCAGTGCTCATCATGAGCGAATCCAAAGCCCGCGAACTGAAGTTGACCCCAATCGCGCGCGTAGTCTCCACCGGCATTGCCGGAGTCGATCCGCGGTTTATGGGAATCGGTCCCGTTCCCGCAAGCCAACAGGCATTGCAGAAAGCGGAGTTGACGATTGATCAAATTGATTTGATTGAACTCAACGAAGCCTTTGCCTCACAATCTCTCGCAGTCATTCGGGATCTGAAGATCGACGAGGGGAAACTAAACGTGAATGGTGGAGCAATCGCAATCGGCCATCCGCTTGGTTGCAGCGGCGCAAGAATCCTCACCACATTAATTCATTCAATGAAAGGGAGAAAGGCTCGCTTCGGACTTGCAACAATGTGCATCGGCGTAGGTCAGGGAATAGCCGTGGTGGTGGAAAAAATGTAAGTCTAGGGACGGAGAATAGCCATCATGTTTAACACTTGATAGTGGGAGATTCTTCGCTGCGCTCAGAATGACAATCATCTTCCTACGGTAACATCCTCTCGTACGCATCCTTCGTTTTCTTACCGACACTCTCCCATAGAAATTCTTTTGCAATGTGATCCCGGAGTTCCGAGTTCTTGGGCTTGTTCAGCGCCGTTACAATGCCGTGATGAATCAGTTCTTCGGATGACGGCTCGACGTACTCGGCATACGATCCGAAATATTCCTTTGTTCCGCCATTCGGGGTAATCACGATCTTCGCACCGGCGAGCCCCGCTTCTAACGCCGCTATTCCCGGCGTCTCAAACGTCGAAGGGAGAGCAAAGAGATCGGCGGCGGCATAAGCAGAGGCGAGCATTTCCGAATCGTGAGCGATGCTATCGAGCATTAACAAGCGCTCATTTCGTTTCGCGGCTTCGGCGCATTTTCGTGCGTAGTCGTTATCCTCCACCCTTCCGATAATGACCGCCGGATGGCGGATTCGCTCCAGTGCGTTGATCAACCGCAACACATTCTTCCGCACCGGACCGATGTGGCCGACGTTTAAAATGAAATTCGAAATTCCGTATGTTGAGACAAACAACGATGGATCTCCGTTCCGGAATCGCTTTTCCACGCCATTCGGAATGACCGTAATTTTCTCAGGCGGAATCCCGAGGCCTCGATGAACAAGGTCGGCTTCATGGCCCGTGTTCGGAAGTACGGCGGAGCTCCAACGGCAGATTTCGGCAACCAAACCGTAATCCGTCCACACCCCGCGCGCGATTGCGCGAATGATTCCATCGACCGATTTCGCCGCACGGACAAATAAAGGCGAATGGCGCGAAAAGAAGATCGGAGAAACGGCCATTGGGATGCCGAGCTTGTGGAATTCCCGCGCGAAATGGTAGCTGCCGATATTCGCTCCAAAGACATGAACCAAATCAAAGCTCTCAGGGTGGAAGTCCTCCCACGAATTGAACATCGTCACCTGAACGCCATGTTCTTCCAATGCGGCCTTCGTTTGGAATATTTGGGTACGCGGCCCGCCTTTAAGGATCATGACCGATGGATATGTAGCAAAGCAGATTTTCATTTTCTTCTTTTCGACAACATGTCTTCGAAGCGTATCAGCGGCACCCATGGATTGAATTTTCGGATTCGGGCGTAATCGACGGGAAGCGGCAGCACTGCAGAACGTGCGTCCCAGTGGAGCGAAGAAAGATTCACAATTCCCTCGGTCGCGATGAATGCTTCCCTTCCGTCCGGAACAGAAATTCTGTATCCCACCGAGCGATCGGTATTTTTCGTTCGAATCGAAAGCTGGTCGCCATCGACTGCGAAATCCGATGTGACCGCAGTGCGGCGCTTCCACCAAACCGCATAGGCCCCCATTGTCATCGAATGAACACCGGCTTCCTTTACACGATTGAACAGATGTTCGAGAATCTCGGGGTTGCCGTCACCCGGATGATGATAGACAAACAAGGGCTCGCCCAAGGCGATCGATCTATCGGCGACAGTATCAAAATACATTTTCATCTCTTCGGTACTAAATCCTTGCCGCCGTAAAGAGCCGATGCTGATGGGATGGACCGGCAGTTGTAAACTCTTCATCAGTCGCCCCTCACACTGGGGGTGGGACGGAAGATTGTCGTAATCATACGAAAACTCGCTTGAATAGACAAATTGCGATTCATCAACGGCACCGGCAATGCCTTCGTTCCATGTGCCGTACGGAGAGGCGAAACTCGTCGCATGAACCCCAACGCTTTCCAATGCCGCCCTCGCTTTTCCGATATTCGCAAGATTCGACTGCTTATCAGGATATGAGACGTGATCGTAACAATGAATGCCGATCTCATCGGTAGCATACCCGGCGAAAAGATTCAGAAAATCCCGTTGGCTTCCGACATCGATAAACCACGTCAACGGAACAGCGTGCCGTTTCGCAAGGCCCGACAGTTCCTCGATCATCGTTCGATTCGCATAATCGGTGTCGATCCGCAACGCAAAGATTGAACGGCCGTTTTCCGGAATACACGATTTCCGCACATACGGCAATCCGCGCTTGTGATGAAGAAGTTCGAGTGAACGTGACACGAGCCGCCTGATGCCTCCCTTCGAAACCATTGAGACGCGTTCAAATGGCATGCGATTCCTGGGTGCAAAGAATGTCCGCGTTGTATTACGATTATCTAAGATCACGACATGGGGATGGAACGGCAGCACCACAACGTGCCCGCCTTCTAGATCTCCGACATAGATCGCAGATTCACCAGTATTCGTCAGGTATTCACCTGCTAGATTGGGCAGAACGCAATCCATCTCTATATCGATGATACCGGGTATATACAAAGAATCGCCCGGCTTCGGCAAAATGTGCTTAACATACGCTCGCTTCCCCTTTTTTCCCGTGAGGGATTCGAACGCGTGGCCCGAGCATAATATCGATCCCCCATGGCGAAGGAACGACCGCACATAATCGGCCGCTGGGGCGTCAATTATGTCGCCAATGATAAGAACACTAAAAGTTTCTGTTGAATCGCGAACATTGACGAATGAATAACTTACGCCTTCTTGCTCCATCAAGTGCGACCAGCCGGGATGCGGCGTACCGAGAATACCAACGTGAAGTCTCATCGGGTGCTCAGACAGGTTTCAAGAAACTTAAGAGTTCTTCTATCCGGACAGCTTTCGTCGCAAGTAGCACCAGTCCATACGCCAAAACACCGGCAATCATGACCAAGAATAGATTAAAGGAACTCAGAACAACGAATACGCCTGCCATCACTACCGTGGCAAGTAACATCAGAAGAACGGATTGCGGTACCGGTATCGTGGCAAATTTACGGAGGGCAGACCAGCTCAAATACAACGTGACCGCTTCACCCGCGGCACAGCCAAACGCCGCGCCCGGCACCCCGAACAGCACCACTCCACCGACAATAAGTACTGCATAAACCACTGCGCTCACAGCCATAATCCGTCCGTAGAGACGTTCGTTCCCGGTTCCGATCAATGCATTTGTATAAACGGTATGGATCATTGTGAAGAAGAAATACCAGATAAAGATCCGCAAGGCAAGGGCAGAGGCGCTAAACTGCGGGCCATACACGAATTCGATGATCCGCGGGGCGAGCATCGTTCCGCCGACAGCGAGCGGAAGCGCCATCATCAATATCCAACGAAGCGCCCGCGTAAGGTAACCTCCCAGTTCATCTGGAGCCACACGATTGATGCGGGCAGAGCCGGGCAGGAGCAGCGCACCGAATCCACGATCGAGCAAGAGCAGGAAGAATACCAGTTTGGCAGCAGCGCTATAAATGCCTACGTCGTGTTCGGTCATCAGCGCTGCAAGAACCAGCGGGGCAATATTGATCGAAAGTGCTCCCAGGATTGAACCGCCCCCGAGCGGAATTGCTTTTTTAAGAATAGCAGGCCACAACGACGGTTGTAAAGAAATCCGGAACTTGCGATCCGATCGAGACATGAATTCCGCCAGGACCATCATCGTCGCTGTATCCCCGCATACGACCGCCACGCCCGCCCATAGGATGGTGGCAACCGAATGCACAAAGAGCAAGATGACAGTAAGATACACCATGCCCGATACCAACCGCCCCACACTGATCTTCCACATTTCTTCTCTGCCTTGAAAGTACCAATCGACGAATAACGCATTCGGAAGAACGGAAAAGGCATAGAGCAGGATGACTTTTGCCAATACTTCGGTATGGACAAAGAAGTAGGTACACGCCGCAATGATAATAAAAATCGGCACAGCGAGGGCGAGACGCAAGCCGGCAATGTGTTCAGTCATTTTGAGCGGGTCGTTTGCGGCAATTTCCCGCGTGGCAAGCGAATGTAAACCGAACGACGAGAAGATGACGGCATAGGTAAGAACCGTTATGCCGACATTAATCATACCAAAGCCGCTTGTGCCCAACGTGCGGGCGAGATATGCTACCGCAAAGAATCCGATAAGGCGCCGAAGCGCATCAGAAATGAGAGTTGAAAGGAAGTTTTGCGCCGAGCGTCTCATTGCCCAAGCCCGTCAATAATGCGGAGAAGCTCTCGTTCTCGATTTTGTTTGGGGAAGAGCGCAACAATCCGCGCACGGGCTCGCGCGCCATCCGCATCAGTCAAAGTAAATGCGCGTTCGATTCCTGCGGCAAGCGCTTTCGGATCTGACCGGGGGACAAGGATTCCATCAGGCCCGGCTGCGGAGCGGTTTCCGCTGATATCTGTCACAACAGGGATTGCAGCACACGCCATCGCTTCGCAAAGAGTATTCGGGAGGCCTTCTCTCCGAGAGGGCTGGCAATATATCTTCGCCCGTTGGTAATACGGAAGAAGTTCTCTTCGCGGGATTGCATCCTTGAATTTGATATTCTCCGGAGGATTAAGTTTTTGCACCATACGGGGCGAGGTACCGATGACAAGAAAGGATCTTTCCGGCAATAAGCGAACCGTTTCGATGAGCGTATCCAATCCTTTCACCCGAACAGCAGCTTCGGTGGTCGCCGTGGCGACCGTAAGCACGATCTGTTCCTTTTCGCCAAGCGGTTTCCAAAACATCGCATCATAGCCTGTCGGAAGGACTGAGATATTCTTGCCATTGTACTGTGCGAGACGGACGAGATCATCTTTCAATCCGGCATCGACGGCGAGGATGCAATCTGCCAGAGGAAGGGCGTACGAGAGCAGTTTGCTTTTCCATGAAGAGAGCCATATTCCGTAATTCAGTTCCGGCTCCTTCGCGGCATCGACTCCCCCGATAATAACTACCGATGGAATGCCGATAAATTTTGCTGCAATAATCGCAATAGCCGAATATACCGAGGCGAACCAGCAGAAGACAAGATCGCCAGCAAATACCGAAAGAATTACTCTCACGGCATGACCAATTCCATGACCGATGCGCCTCGTTACCCGGTAACGATTCTCAAGCAGGTCGAGATCGTCTTGAATAAACGGCCGGAGAAAGGGGGAGACGAAAACTATCCTTCGTTGTCGATTACTGATTGCCAATTATTTAGACTTAGTCGTGAGGGAAAGATAGCGCTCAAGCAGCTCTTCCACCTGATCTGCCGTATTGTCCCAACCGAATGAGTTGGCCCAACGCACTGCTTCGATGGAAAGGCTCGCGCGCAATTTTCCATCGGTCATCAAGAGACGGATTTTCTGCGCGAGGTCCTGAATGTTGCCGAATTCATAAAGCAGTCCCGTGCTGCCGTCTTGCACCGCATCTCGCAATCCGGGAACATTGCTGGCGATGACGGCCTTGCCACAGGCATTCGCTTCGGTTACGGTCAATCCCCACCCCTCTTTCAACGAGGTGAGTACGGCGAACCAGAGCCGCTGATAATATTTGACCTTCTGTTCTTCTGAAACGAAACCGGCAAACTCGATAGAATCGATGATACCGAGGCGGCGGGCCAGAGCTTCGAGGGGTTTCCGGTAGTCGCCGTCCCCAACTATCGCGAGACGGAGCGCCGGAAATTCTTTCTTCACGATTGCGAATGCTTGGATAAGCTGATCGACAGATTTGTACTTTTTCAATCTGCCAACGTAGCCGATGAGCGGCGTTGGGTTTTGAGCGGCAGAATCAGGATGATATTTTTCGGGATCGACGCAAGTATCGACAAGTGAGACGCTATCCGGAGCGAATCCGCGTTCGATTAGATCGGCCTTGGTGCTTTTGGAAGGCGAGCAGACGATGCACGGCACATGATGCGAGCGGGCAACTGCATAGCCGAGGTTTTCCATCATATATACATACAGAGCAAACGGGAATGGCGCCTCCTGGAAAATACCATTCCCGAACAAGTGATGCACCATCATCATGAGCGGCTCGCGGACATACAATGGAGTGAAGAACGGCAGCTTATTATTATCGTCAATGACGAGATCGTAGTTCTCTTTTCGAAAGCGCGTGAGGTAGCGAACCGGGACGTAATAATTGAAAAGATACCTGCTCCCTTCGCGGATAACGCGGATTCCATTAACGTTTTCTTCCTTCGCAGCGCCGGGAAATGAAGAGCAATAAAGAGTAACCTCATGCCCGCGTTTAGCGATCCGGGAGAATGTTTCGTGAAGGTGCACCTCTGCCCCGCCGGCGAGCGGATTTGTGATGTCTTGCCAATTGAATATGAGAATCTTCATGCCGCCGCGCGCAGTTTGTCTTCCCAGTATGCCAGCAGATCGCGGAGGGTATCCTTCAACGCAATTTCGGGTTTCCACCCTGTTGCTGTCCGAAGCGCTTCTGCGCTGCCGATAATAACGGGGGTTTCGTTTGAGCGGATAAGAGCAGGATCAGGAACGATTTCGACGCGGACGCCGGAGAGTTCGATGAGAAGATCAAGCAACCGGCGTATCGGTACTCCGACGCCGGAGCAAACGTTATAAACGGTGTCGCGTTTCGGAAGATTCAGCAAAGCGATGTAGGCGCGCACAACATCGCGGACGTCGGTAAAATCGCGCTGCGGATCGAGATTTCCGACATGAATCTTCGGCTCGCGTTTGCCGAGTTTTATCTCGACTATTTGCTTTGCAAGGGCAGCGCTAACGAAACTATCGCTTTGCCCGGGTCCGATATGATTGAACGGCCGTACGACGGTGACATCCATCCCAAACGATTTGCGGTATTGTTGTGCAATCAGATCGGCACACGCCTTGCTTGCGGCATACGGGTTCGCGGGATTCAGCGCGGTCTGTTCGGTAATCGGGAGAGAAGCGGATGATACTTTGCCATACACTTCACCGCTGCTTACAATTAATACCGATGCATCGCGGAGTTCAGGATTTAGACGGACGGCCTCAAGGAGGTTGAGGGTTCCAAGAATGTTTGTTTGAAACGTATCGGCGGGACTCTTAAGAGAATCGGGGACGAACGTTTGCGCAGCGAGATGAACGATTTTCCGAGGTTTTGCTGCTGCAAGAGCCGCGTTGAAGGAGGATTTATCGGTAATATCCGCCTCGAAAAGCGTAACTGCGCTTGATGAAGGAGAGGATTGTTCACGGCGGCGAACTGTTCCGAAAATTCGGTACCCGCCGGCAGGTTCGAGCGCGCGGGCAAAGTGGGTTCCCACGAATCCATCTATGCCCGTTATGAAAACGTTCATAGGGGAGGTGAAAGAAGATTACTCGTTGCGGACACGCTCGATATCGGCATCCACCATCAAGCCAACGAGCTCCTTAAACGAAACTTCGGGTTTCCAGCCAAGTTTTTTGCGCGCTTTCCTCGAGTCGCCGCGGAGGTGATGGACTTCAGCGGGACGAAGCAATGACTCATCGATCACCACATACTTTTTCCAATCCAGCTTGACGTGACCGAACGCCGCTTCGACAAATTCGCGCACGCTGTGGGAGGCGCCGGTGGAGATGACAAAATCTTCCGGCTTTTCCTGCTGCAGCATCATCCACATGGCCTTCACATAGTCGCCGGCAAATCCCCAATCGCGTTTCGCATCGAGATTGCCGAGCCGAAGCTCTTTGATTCGCTTCAGCTTGATACGCGCTACTGCATCGGAAATCTTGCGTGTAACAAATTCTTTCCCGCGTCGGGGCGATTCGTGGTTAAACAGGATACCGGAGACGCAGTACATGTTATAGCTCTCACGATAATTGACCGAGATGAAATGGCCGTACGCCTTGGCGACACCGTATGGACTGCGGGGATAAAAAGGAGTGTCTTCGTTCTGGGGAGTTTCGCGAACTTTGCCGAACATTTCGCTGCTGCTTGCCTGATAGAACCTGATCGAGGGATCGACCAGCTTGATCGCCTCGAGGACTTTGGTTACGCCCAGCGCCGTGAACTCGCCGGTGAGCGTGGGCTGGCTCCATGAGGTTGGGACGAACGATTGCGAGGCAAGATTATATACCTCGACAGGTTTCGCTACCCGCAAGAGTTCGATGATCGAAAGCTGATCGAGAAGATCTGCTTGAAGTAAGGTGATCTTCGAGCGGATATGTTCGATCCGCTCGAAATTCTCCGTGCTTGCTCGACGCACCATGCCGAAGACTTCGTAGCCCTTCCGCAGAAGGAGTTCCGCAAGATACGACCCATCTTGCCCGGTGATGCCGGTAATTAGCGCCCGCTTCATGATAGACACCCGGCTAGTGTTTCTTGCCCGTATCCGTTACTACCGGCTGCGGCTTCATCAAATTCTGATACATCTGGATTTGATTATCGATTCGCTGATCTTCACCGTACAGCGTTTTCATCCGCGTAAGAATATCGATTGCGGATGAGTAATCCTTGCGGCCATCGTAAATGCTGAGCAGAACCTGATAGACATCGCCCATTTCGCGGTTATCCAACCCGGCGGGGCTATCCATCATCTCTTTCATCTTTACTTCGAGATTGTCTGAATACTGCTTCGACCGGGCCGAATCGCCCACGAAATTTGCTACCATCATCATACGGTAGGTGTAACGCCAGTCTTGATTCCTTATGACGGAGAGAGGAATAATTTGCTCCATCTGCTCGAGAGTTTTCTTGGCGAGTGCGCTGTTGTTTTCGTTACGCTGCTGATAATCGGCAAGTTCAAGGAACCCGGCGCGGTAGTTCATAATCATCCGCTGAATGTTTTCATCGTAGAAAACAGTCGGGTCGTTGAGATTGCGATACATCGATCCGCGCTTGTAGGTCTTAGAGGGTTCGCCCTGGACAGGGTAAACGCTCTGTGCCATCAAATCGCCGATGACGCCGCCTTCGGCAGCGCCTTTGATCGGCTCGAGACGATAGGTGAGACCTTGCATCCAGAGATAGCTATCGAGACCGATCTTAGAATCGGGCGAGCAGGTTACGGCAAAATCGATCGGCCGTTTCCAGTTATTCGTCTTGATAATATTTTCGACCATGATATCCTGCACGCGCAAGATATTAATGCCTTCGACGTACGGTACGCCGGCCATGGTAAACGCCAGTTTGCCGGTGCGAAGAATCGTGGAATCTTTTACACCAAATTCCTTCTGGACATCGGGAGGCACATCGAGATATTCGGTGCGCGATTTCCATTCGGTCACGTTAATCGCATCGATCTGACGATCGGTCAGGGAAATTGGGACCTTCTTTGAGCCGTGCGGGGTCTCGTTCTTGAGCTGCGCAATGTACCATGGGGTGTTGATAAGACTCAGGTTCGCGATGCGGACGTCAGTGCGAATACCTTCGACATCCTGCAGATACCAGAGCGGGAATGTATCGTTATCGCCGTTCGTGAAGAGGATCGCATCCTGGTCGCAGCTTTGCAAAAGATTGTACGAGTAATCCCATGCAACGAAATTGCCGCTCCGATCGCGTTCGTGATAGTTCATACGGAGCAGATTGAACGGCACAACAATTGCGCACACCGCAATCACCCCGCCCGCCATCGCAGTGGTAAACGATGCCTTATTCATCATCTTCGACTTCACGAAATCGGCAATGCCGGCTGCGCCGAGGCCGATCCACAAGCTAAAGATGTAGAACGCACCCACATAAAAATAATCGCGTTCGCGCGGTTGCGGTTCCTGCATATTCGCATAAAGGTTGAACGCAAAACCCATCACCATGAACATGGCAAAAAATGGCAGCCAGTTTCGCCAATCGCGTTTCCAGTGGTAGAAGAATCCGAAGAGTCCCATAAAGAGCGGAATGCCCCATGTATTCTTCCAACTGACGCCGGCATCCTGCGCATCGCTCTCAGCGCCGATAAAATTCTGGCCGACATAACGCAGGAACATGTGGTTTACTTGATAGCGCCAAAAGAAATCGCCATCGCTGGTATAATTTGCCCGCGTGGGTTCGTGCATCCCTTCTTGCGAATAGCGCCGTGGGAAGAATTTCTCTTCCCATGTTTGGTCGTCGTTATTCCAGCTTAACCCCTTTAAGAACGGCGTCTCTCCGTATTGCTCACGGCTAAGATAGGTAACAAGCCGGCCGAATGTTGTCGGGCTGTTTTCATTCATCGGCGGATGAGCGTTCGAACGGATCAACACCTCCGCATAGACAGTATAGCCCAGCATAATAAACAAAAACGAAAGCGCAGCGACATTAATCCATTTTTGCTTCTTCTTGATTGAATCCCACACCAAATAGAGGGCGGCAATGACCAATGCCGGAGGAACGATCACCCAGAGATTCGATTCGACGCCGAGGAAATTACCGGCGAGCATGGCGGGGAATTTTTGCACGATGCCCGGATAAATGATAAAGAACCCGATTACCGATGCAATCGAGAATCGGAAGAAGTTCTTCCATGTGTACTCGTGGTGCCAAAAATAGAATAACATTGCGCAGGTAAAGAGCGCAAGCAGGGACAGCAAGTGGACACCGATGGAAAGGCCGACTAAATATGCTATGAGGATAATGAATCGTTCATTATGCGGTTTGCCTTCCCAATCGGACCAAGCAACGGAAAGCCACACCACCAACGAGACGAACGCCATGCTGAGAGAAAAGACAATTGCTTCCGTAGAATTGAACCAGAATGACGTGCTCCATGCAAGCGAAAGCGCGCCTACTGCAGCAGAGCCGTACACCACAATGCGATCTGCCACGGTCGCCGGAATTCCGCGATACCGCGTGATGATGCGGGAACCGATGAGATACAAGCAGGTCACGCCCACCGCCCCGGACATCGCGGCAACAGCGTGCATCCGGTGCGCAGGGTCCATGAAGAACGGTATCATGGAGACGACGTGGTTAATGAGCAGAAAGAGTG
>DATGFY010000369.1:0-2373 GCA_035308785.1 Bacteroidota bacterium
CGGGCTCGGTGCAGATAGTACGGAACAGAGCAAAACGCTTTTTGCGCGCGTTAAGGGGAAGGCGGAGAACGCCTTGCAGAAATTACCGTTTAAACATTTCTATATTGCGCGTCCCGGAGGTATCAAGAGAATTCATGTCCATGGGAAAAGACCTTTGCCTGAAAGACTCTTCCGGCCGTTGTTTCCAATCTTCGAATTGTTGTCCCCCTCCTTTGTTATCACTTCAGAGGATCTTGCAAAAGGGATGCTGCATATCGTTAAACACGGGTACGACAAGATAATTGTTGGAAATGTGGAGTTGAAGGAGCTTTCCCGGAAGTAGATTGAGATTTGCGGAGGAGATTGCTCCCGCCATTAAACCGCCAAAGGCGGACGGCGGGCAAGTCGTCGCTTCGCTCCTCGCAATGACGGTGGGACGGGCGCTTCGCTCTACAGTTATTTCACAACAGCCATTTTCCGTGCGACAGTCGTTCCCCCCGCCGTAAGTTTGTAGAAGTAGATCCCTGAAGAAACATTTTGCGCATTCCACTCTACTTCATAGTTCCCCGCCGCTCGTTTATCATCGACCAGAGTAGCAACCATCCTACCGGTTACGTCGTAAATCTTTAGAGATACCTGCGTAGTTGCGGGGATGCCGAACCGCAACTTGGTCGAAGGGTTGAACGGATTGGGATAGTTCTGTTCGAGAACGTAGCTGTTGCTGAAATCGGTCTTACCCGCCGATTCAATCGCAATGGGAGTTTGCGCGTTAGGTATTCTTAATGAGCCTCCACCCCCGAGAGCGATCTCCGATGATCCGATTTTGATTGCAAACGGTTTTCCGCCTCCCTTAATGCTCCAAGCAAGATCTAGGGGATAGGCAGCCGACGAAACCGCTATTCTGAAAATCGCTTTCGATTCCGAATTCACGACCTCGACAAGGTTGTTTGATGAAAACCGGACATCGAAAACACCTGCTGGAGGTAACGGGGGAAGTTCAAAATATCCCGATCGTGTATATTGATCTTCAACGCCCGTAAAATACAATTCCTGCCTATTTCCCCTCCCATCGCTTATCGTTAGGCTATTGTAAGACTCAAACGAAACAGAGACGGTCTTCGGCGAGTTGGTTGACGATGAACGGACGATGATGGTGCCATTCATTTTCGTTTTGATCCAGTATCCGTAGCACGGGAGGAGCGTATCCGCGGAGTAGTATCCCCCGTGCGAGTAGCCATACGGGGGTGAAGCAATAAGCGTATCGCTGCTCGGAATAAAATCGCTGACCGGCGCGGGATATGAGATTGCGCCGATCATGTTCCAACCGGCAACGACACTCACTGTTTCTTGCGCCACTGCATAACCCGAAAACACAATCGAAGGCGAGGTCATCTTTTTCCAATATCCAAAACCATTGAGCAGCGTATCTGTTGGCACGTACCCGGCCCTGTAGGCGTACAATCCAGAAATTATAGCGGGACAGCTTACTTGTACCGGAAGCGAGATCAACTGCCAGTTCGTTCCGGTTGTTGCGCTCACTTGAATGGCAGACCCAGATCCGTTCCCCGATCCTGATACCGATACGCTAAACGGAGAGTTCGCGGCATCGCTCGTAAAACTGATTGACCCGTTGTGGCTGCCGCCGCTGAGTGGCGAGAAATCGACTGTCATTTCCACGCTGTCCATCGGAGCGATGATGCTATCGGAAATATCCACGAAGTAACTCGGATCACTCGGTACGGCAGATGCGATATGCAATGGCTGGGAGCCGCTATTTGTAATGAAGAATGTTGCGGTATTCGTGCAGCCGATCGATGCCGAGCCGCATGCGATCGTTCCGGTATCTGCAATCATCGCGGGCGGTTGATAGAACTTAACAACGCTAAAACTGTTAACCCCGTTCGTGGAGATCGAGCCGGCAAGGTATCCGTCCCCGGTCGCTTGCAGGGAAAGATCGTAAGGCGAAGCGAAGGAAGATGACGGGCCGACAAATGTCGATGCACTGACAAGTGAGGCATCTTGGGCATATTTCAAGACGGTGTAATTGTACGCATTTGCAGAGCCCGGAACCGAACCGATGGCATAGATGTAACCCAGAGGATCTATTCCAATCAACTCGCCGTACGCGTCGTTATTGGCAGCGCCAAAGTGCGTCACCCATTTCCGCGAACCAGCGGAGGTGTACTTCACCACGCTGATGAGATAATCGCCGGTCGATGCCGCAGCCGACCCAATAACGAAGATATTGCCCGATGCATCGACCGTTATCCCGGAAGCTTCATCGTCGCCATCGTAGAGATCGTTGTAGGTTAATTCAAGTTGTTGCTGGCCGCTCGAGTTATATCTCACAGTTTCATAATCTGCACCCGTTTCCTCCGAGTATGAGCTTCCGGT
>DATGFY010000370.1:0-2072 GCA_035308785.1 Bacteroidota bacterium
TATCGATTGCGTCGATGAAATCGCCTACAACACCGCTGATCTTGATGATGCCCTCGAAGCTGAGCTTCTCGACTTGAATCTGCTTCGCAAAGAGGTACCGCTTTTTGGAGAGGTTTACGCAAAGGTTGACGCTACGCATCCTGTCGGCCGTGAAAAATTAAAATTCAACGAGGCTCTCAAGCAAGTTTTCGATCTTCTAGCTACCGATCTCATCTCTTCAACACAGCAAGCGATTCAAGGCGCCGGCGTGCAAACTCTCGATGATGTCCGCAAAGCCCATCATCGCCTTGCGCAATTCAGCGCTCCGTTCAATGACACTAACGCCCAACTCAAGCGCTTTCTCTTTGCGCATATTTACGATCATCCTGCCATTACCGAGGATCGCGACCGTTCCGTGCAGTGTCTTGAAGATCTTTTTAACCTTTACCTTTCCAAATTCGGCTCTATGCCTCCTTCTTACGAAGAACAGGCTCTGTCAGAGTCTCGCCCCGTCGTGGTCTGCGATTACATCGCTGGCATGACCGACCAATTCCTCTTGCGCCAACATCACGAACACTTCGGCGTCTAACATCTGAAAATGTTTCACAGATATGACAGCTCAGTTTCTACAGTGTGCAAATACTTCTTTGCTGAAGAATTTTTTTCAATCCTTGTGGGTGGTCCACGAATCACCGTATGAATTTCTTCACTGTCTGAGACATTTTTACTTGCACTTGAACTGTCGTTACTCTTTTAGTTGTTCTCCGTTTCGGTAATCTTCGAAAATCATTTTCTTTCTGTGCTTTAGGAGCGCATTTTTCTGCAGTGTCCCCCGTATGCGTCTTTGCTTTGGCACTCGAAGTGCACATTCCCCTTCGACTAGTAAATTCGCGGAGCGCGTTAAGAGAGTTTTCGAGGAGATGAACTTCATAGGGCCCTTGCAGAAAAAAAGCCTTCCTCTTCGCCTTCTACAGTTTTTTTCAGTTTTTGCCGGAATTATCTTGGTTGGGGCGTCCCTGACCTATTTGAGTTTTCCGCTTATCGGCCATTGGTTGGTACGTGAAGATATCGTTCATGAAGCCGACGCAATCGTCGTTCTCAGCGGCAATTTGCCGACACGATCGCTCGAAGCCGCCAAGCTTTATCGAAATGGATACGCAAAAGAGATTTGGCTTACGCATCCCAATGAGAAGCAAGTCTCCCTCAAAGATCCGAGTATTCACGGTCCAAGCGAAGACGTCTTCAATTTCAATGTTCTTCGTCACGAGGGGGTGCCCGCAGAAACGATCCACGTGCTTAAGACACCCATCGTCAATACCGCCGATGAGCTGGACGTGATCAGCGCCGCCTTAAAAAGCAGAGAAGACGACTCCGTCATCATCGTCACGAACAAGCCTCACACGCGCCGCGTCTATTCTCTCTGGAACAAATACCACTCTGACGAAGGCCAGGTCATCGTGCACGGCGTTACGAACGACCCGTTCTCACCTTCCACCTGGTGGAAAACCGCAACCGGCAAAGCTCAGGTGATTCATGAACTTCTTGGAATGATTAATGTGTGGGCAGGAATGCCAGTCCATTCCGCTTCGCAAGTGCACGAATCATTCGAATGGCTTGCGTCCAATTGGACTCATGCCTTTCGCGGCCTCACTCCGACGGTCATGCGAAGGCCGAATTTCTATAGCGGTGACTAGCCTGGACACAAGACAGTGAGCCAGATGTTTGTTCCGCATTATTAGCGGCACATTTCAGTTTTTTATTGACCGAAAGTGTTGCAGGCAGTGACCGATCCGCTGTCGAATCCTTTGCGGAACCACATCATGCGTTGCTCGGACGTTCCGTGTGTAAACGAATCCGGATTCACGTGTCCCGTCGCCATCTTTTGCAAGCGGTCGTCACCTACCGCTGACGCCGCGCCCAGCGCCGATTCGATGTCGCCTTGCTCCAGCAACCCTCTTTGCTGTGTTGAGTGCGCCCAAATTCCCGCAAAGCAATCCGCTTGAAGTTCCATTTTCACCGATGCCGAGTTTGGGCCCCGTGAATCCTGCTCTCGCAACTGCCGGACTTTGCGCTCGATTCCCAAGATATTTTGC
>DATGFY010000371.1:0-6047 GCA_035308785.1 Bacteroidota bacterium
AGGCAAAAATGCCACGGGTACGGTGTGGGCCGGTGACTTCGTGTTCTACGGACGCGGCGGAAATTGGGCCGGCCAGGATTGGAACACCAGCGTTGGCGTTCCTCAGGGCTTCTACTACTGGCTGCCGCCAAACGGCGGAAATGATGGATTGCTTTCGAATGGATTCGAGAACACGGTTGTGACGAACACAGCTGCACACAGTGGATCCTATTCGTTGGAATTCAATATGCCGTTTAACCGCGCACCGCATGATGGCTATGTGGGAACACAGCGCTTTATGCTCGATGGCAGCGGACCAACTCCGCGCGTCGCACTCAAGAATGCAGGCGGTAAGACGGTGCAGGCTGTGGCCGGAGACATTCTCCGCATAACAGTGTGGATCAAGGCGAGCAACCTCGTTCCGGATTCAGCAGCGCTCTATCCGGGCACATGGGCTGTCGGCTTTACCCCGCTTTGGTTTACGGGTACAGGCAGCAATTACGGTTACAATCCGGTCGGACCGTCGAATGATTATACATTCACGTTCCCGGCAACGACCGCCTTCGATTGGACGCCGTATTCGCTCGATATCACCGTGCCAACGGGAGTAAATGCGAGAGCGCTTGAAGTTCGCCTCCATGTGTATTCGCGCTTCACCGGTACGATCTACTTCGATGATCTGTCGATTGAAGATATCGGATCAACGACTGGCGTCAAGAACTCGCTGGTGCCGTTGACATTCGATCTCGCGAATAACTATCCGAATCCGTTTAACCCGACAACGACGATCCACTACTCGGTGCCCAACACCGCGAAGATCTCGTTGGCGATCTATAACGTCCTCGGACAGGAAGTTCGAATGCTTGTCGATGGCAATATCTCTGCCGGCTACCACGATGTCGTGTGGGATGGCAAAGACAACCACGGCAATACGGTTCAATCAGGCGTGTTCTTCTATCGCTTGGAAACCGGATCGATGGCGATCGTAAAGAAAATGTTGCTCATTAAGTAATACTCTCCGCGTAAATTGGAGGGGCGTCAATCGGCGCCCCTCCATTTTCGCATCTATCCTCAATGAGTAACCGAACCTTTGCGGCTATGCGTAGCCTCCGGTGTTTGCCGGGATGGATTTTGTTGTTCTGCTGGATCGCCGGCACAATGGCGGTTGCGGGAACAACAGGCAAGATAGCCGGAAAAATAGTTGATGCGCAGTCTCATGAAGCGCTCATCGGCGTAAATGTCCTCGTCGTCGGAACGGTTTCCGGCGGCGTCTCGGATGTTGACGGGAATTACTTCATTATCAACTTACCTCCGGGTAAGTACCAGCTTAAAGCTTCAGCCATTGGGTATCGGCCGGAAACGGTCACCGATGTCAACGTCTTCGTCGATCAAACGACAAAGATCGATTTTCAATTGCAGCCCGAAGCAGTGCAAATGGGAGAGGTGCAAGTTACTGCCACTCGTCCCATCGTTCAAAAAGATCTTACCTCAACAACATCCACCGTCACGAGTGAACAGATCGCCACTCTTCCTGTTGAAGATGTTGCGACCGTGATTAATTTGCAAGCAGGCGTTGTTGATGGGCATTTCCGCGGCGGCCGAAGCGACGAAGTGAAATATCTCGTCGATGGCATGCCGGTGAACGATGTTTTCTCCGGAAGTTCGGCGCTCGAGCCGGAAGTGAATACCATTCAAGAAGTGCAGGTGCTCAGCGGCACGTTTAACGCCGAATACGGCGAAGCACTCTCCGGCGTTGTCAATCAAGTCACCAAGATCGGCGGCGATAAATACGCTGCAACGCTCTCGACTTATGGCGGCGCGTATCTCACCGGACGCACAGATTTATTTCAGCATACCAATTTTCTCAGCCCAATCGCGCGTGCCAAGAATGGCGAAAGCACGTTCCCGGTCGAAAATCTCGAGGGTACGCTTAGCGGCCCGGTCGTTCAGGGCAGCGATTTCATGAAGTTTTTTATTGCCGGAAGATATCTGTATGATGACAGTTATATCTACGGGCAGCGGGTGTTCAATCCCTCCGATTCATCCTATTATTCCAAAGCCGATCCGAACAAATGGGTCGTGGTTTCCACCGGCGACGGCAAGTTTGTGCCGATGAATTACAACAAGCGCACGTCTCTCCAAGCAAAGCTTTCGTTCAATCTTGGAAACGCGCACACCCTTACGGTGCAGGGCCTGTATCAGAATCAAGATTATAAAGTCTATGATCATCAATTTGAGCTGAACCCTGATGGTGCGTATAGTTATTTTCAGAAAAGCTTCCTCACCTCGGTGTCGTATAATCAGGTGTTCAATGCCTCGGCATTCCTCGATGTAAATGCCTCAGTGTTCCAATCGGATTTTGAACAATATGCGTTCCCGGATACGATCACCGATAATGGATACAGCACCGTCATCCACGCCAACAGCCAGTATCAGGATCCGGCCTTGCTGCAGTTGCTCGGCCCGAATACGTTTCTTACCGGCGGGACGGATAACTGGCATTTTTCACATATCACCGATACTTATACCGGCAAGATCGATCTTACGGATCAACTGACCCATATCGATCAGATTAAGACCGGCGTTGAGATACAGTACCACCGGCTCCACGATCTCGATTATCAAATTCACCGCGATGCCACCACGGGATTCATTCCGATGGCGCCGCCGGATACCGCATTCGATTACAATTTGTTCACCAATCATCCCTATCAGCTTGCTGCATACATCCAGGACAAGATCGAACTGGACTATTTGATTGTGAACGCCGGCTTGCGGTGGGATTATTTCCAACCCGACGGGCAGACGCTGATTAATCCGGACAATATCGCAGTCCTCGATACGCTTTCCCCGCCGTATCCCACCAAATATTTTCGCAAAGCGACTGCGAAGCAGCAACTCAGTCCCAGATTTGGCCTGTCGTATCCGATTTCCGATGGCGGCGCGGTGCATATTTCGTACGGACATTTCTTCCAGATACCCGAGTTTCAGTATTTGTACAAGAACCCGAATTTCCGTGTTACCGATCAGGGCTCGCAGCCGGATTTTGTGGGCAATACGATCGGCAATGCCGATCTCCAGCCACAAAGCACGACCATGTATGAGATCGGTTTGCAGCAGCAACTCGCTCCGAGCATCGGCGTCACCGTTACAGGGTTTGCAAAGGATATCCGTAATCTTCTCGGAATCCAGGTTCACAAAAAATTTGGGATCATTGTGTTTGGGCAATACGTCAACAAAGATTACGGACAGGTAAAAGGAATCACCCTCTCGTTTGAGCGGCGGATAACGAATGGATTCGGGGCGAATCTTGATTATACCTACCAAATCGCCCAGGGCGATGCTTCAGATCCGAACGAAGATTATCTCAAGGCCTCGGCCGTTCCCGCGGTTCCCATCAACTCTGTGCTGGTGCCCCTGAATTGGGATCGCCGCCATTCAATCAATCTTACGCTTACCGAAAGCCAGGCAAATAATTTCACCGCCAGCTTCATCGGGAGGCTCAGTTCCGGCCTTCCGTATACCCCTACGCTGGAAACGACGCCGACCGGAACCGAAAACAGCGATGTACGCCCGACGATTTTTGATGCCGACGTGAATGTTACAAAATACGTGACAATCATGGATAAGGTATTTTCTTTTTTCCTGAAAGTTTACAATCTTTTTGATACGGCCAACGAAATTAACATCTACACAGATTCCGGCAGGGCCGGATATTCGGTTCAATTAAATCAGGCAGTTCCTCCGCAAGCGGTCAATACGCTGGCGCAGTACATCGCCCGCCCCGATTTCTATTCGCCTCCGCGGGAAATACTGTTGGGGGGGAGTGTAAATTTCTAATTTGCGACGAATGACAGCTGTTCGAAATACGATCTTTCTTTGCGCGGTTGGGCTTTTGCTCGGCGCGATGCTTTCTGCCGCGGCTGACGGGCAGACAATTGTCGATAAGAACAAAGGCAATCCGTTCGATCGCAAAGAAGGGTTGATGGATGGAAATTTGGTTTCCACCATCTATTACAATTATGGCGAGATCGCCGATTGGCAAAACGATCCGACGCGGAGCGGCGTTTGGCCGAAAGGCACCAATCATACCTATATCGATGGCGTTGCTATTATCGTTGCGGCGGAAGCGCAAGATCCGCAAGGCAATATCATTCACCCGCTCGAAACAAATTATTACGAATACACGAGGCACGACGTTTCCACCGGAGTCACTTACGGATGGTGGCCCCTGCCGGGCTATGATAATCCCAACCAATTAAGTCCTGCTCAGAGCAACGATGCATCCACCTGGCCGAGCCATTGGCCCGATCGGACGAGCGATTGGGACGGCTATTGGAACGGGTTCTTCGGCAAAGGTGTGTTGAATGCCGATGAAGAAAGCTATTTCGTGATGGACGATAATCAGGATAGACAATATATTTTGCAGAATCATTTCTATCCGGATGCCGATGACACCACCAGAGGCGGATTAGGAATGCAGGTTCATGCGCGCGGATTCCAGTGGGCGCAGGTCCTCGCAGAGGACGTCATCTTTTGGTATTACGAAATCACCAATATGGGGACTACGGACTACCCCAAAACGGTGTTCGCACAATATGTCGATTGGGGAATTGGCGGACACGATAACTCTTCGAATAACGCCGGCGACTATGACCTCTTATTGAATCTCTCCTACGCATGGTCAACTGTTTCGTTCGGAAGTCCGGGACATTGGAGCCCCGTAGGATATGCCGGGTATGCATTCCTTGAGAGCCCGGGTATCGATTACGATCATATCGATAACGACCACGACGGACTTACCGACGAGCGGCGCGATAACGACGCAAAAGTTTTTATCAGCAATCCCAACCAAGACCCGTTCTTAGTTGGCGACGTCCAGGCCGATACGGCGCAGTTCCATGCATTCTATGGATATTCCTGGAAGCCGCATTGGGACGCAGACGAGAACTGCAACTGGCGCACCTTTACTGATCTCAATCACAACGGCAAATGGGATCCGGGTGAACCGCTGAACGACGACGTTGGCAGCGATGGCATTGGTCCGCTCGACCCCGGTTATACCGGTCCCGATAAGGACGGCAGCGAGGGCGACGGCAAGCCGGAGCAGGGCGAACCTAACTTCGGTATTCTCGATAAAGACGAGTCCGATCAACTCGGCCTGACGGGATTTCTCATTGCCGCAGTTCATACCTACGATCTTAATAACGACGAGCGCAACTGGACCGCCTTTACACAATTGCCTCAACCGCACGGGCAATCGCTTGCCGGTGTAAATCTGGCGAATTACTTCTCCAGCTATCTGTTTCACCTTGACGGCCGCCGCACCTACAGCGTAACAACCGGACAGGCGCAGCAGACCGGCACGACTGAGCGTTTTTCGATGGGGTTGATCTTCGGACTCAATGCCAACGAGCTCTTTCTGCGGAAGAAAACCGTCCAGCAGATCTACAATGCTAACTACCAGTTTGCCAAACCGCCTGATAAGCCGATGGTTAAGGCGATTGCGGGCAACCGCAAAGTGACTCTC
This sequence comes from Bacteroidota bacterium, assembly GCA_035308785.1. Classification (GTDB taxonomy): domain Bacteria; phylum Bacteroidota; class Ignavibacteria; order UBA10030; family SZUA-254; genus DATGFY01. The sequence continues at coordinate 5,510 of DATGFY010000371.1, forward strand.
TATTGGGATGACCGCTCGGAAAAAACGTTCGACGCATTTTACCAAAAGTATAATTTCGAAGGTTACCGCGTCTATCGGAGTACCGAGCCGAACTTTATCGAAGACAAGACGATAACCGATGCATTCGGCACGCCGACATTCCGGGTACCGATTGCGCAGTTCGATCTCATCGACGGCGTAACCGGATTGCATCCGATTGGCGTGAACGGGGCATATTTTTATCTTGGCGATGACTCGGGATTGCAGCATTCGTTCATCGACACAACGGTTACAAACGGCCAAACCTATTATTATGCGGTCTGTGCGTACGATCAGGGATTTGTCGAAACAAATGTGAACGGCCAAGTAACGGGTATTCCGCCATCGGAAACGACGAGCATCATCCGCGTTGATCAAGCGGGCAACGTATCGACAGATATCAACACCGCAGTTGTCATACCGCGCGCTCCTGCGGCCGGTTACATTCCACCGAAGCTCCAGAATTTCGTCGCATCCGGACCCGGCACCGGCACCATGAATGTGAGCATCCTCGATCCGA
>DATGFY010000372.1:0-2716 GCA_035308785.1 Bacteroidota bacterium
TGCCAGCCAAGACCATCGATGGAAGAAGCGTAGAGCTTTCCGCCAATATCGAATTCCAGGAAGAGATCGAATACGTCGTCGTGCAGGGTTCGCAGGGCATCGGCCTCTACCGGACTGAGACGCTGCTGTTCAACCGCGACGATTTCCCTTCGGAAGAAGAGCAGTACCGCGAGTACAAGCAAGTCGCCGATCGCATCTACCCGCACCGCGTCATCATGCGCACGTTCGATGTCGGCGGCGATAAGATCGCGCCCGAAATGGCGAACGAAGACAACCCGTTCCTCGGCTGGCGCGGCATCCGGATGATGCTTGACCGCCCCGATTTATTCTTGGATCAGCTCCGCGCCATGCTCCGCGCAAGCACGCGCAAGAATTTGGCAATCATGTTCCCGATGATTGCGACGGTGGAAGAGTTGAGGAAAGCGAAGGCCTTCATTCAGAAGGCGAAGGACGAACTGCGCGCCAAAAAGATACGGTTCGATACGAATATCAAGATCGGGACGATGGTGGAAGTGCCTTCTGCCGCGTTCCTTATCGATCGCATTGCGCCGGAGACGGATTTCCTGAGCATCGGCTCGAACGATCTTACGCAATACCTCCTTGCCGTCGATCGGAACAACACGCTCGTGCAATCGCTCTACCGCGAGTTCGATCCTTCAGTCATCGCCACGATCAAACACATCATCGCGACGGGACGAAAGACAAAAAAATGGGTCGGCATTTGCGGCGAAATGGCAAGCAACCCGCTTGCCGTGCTGCTACTGGTGGGTCTCGGGATCGACGAGCTAAGCGTTATTCCTTCTCTCCTGCCGGAGATCAAAAAAATTATCCGCTCGATTAATTACCGCGAGCTGCAATACCTCGCCGAGAGCGTCCTCGAGCTCGACAACGCCGACGCCATCGAAGCGAAACTTACCGAATTCCTCCGCAAAGAGTGCCCGGATATACCGTTGAAGAAGGAGGGTAGGGTATAGAGGGTGCTTCTTTAAAGCATCCTCTCCATGCGGCCGGGAAGCGTTAAGAGGATTTCTTCGATGGCCTTTCTGAGGGGAGGGAGGTCATGTTCTACGACTGACCACGTAAGTTCAAGATCGACTCCGAAATACCCGTGGATCAACACATTTCTCATTCCTGCAATCTTTTTCCACGGGATTTCAGGTTTAACATTTCTGATTTCCTGCGGAAGATTCTTTACAGCCTCTCCGATGATTTCCAGGCGACGAATTGTTAAATCCTGCAGCCGAACCGATTGGATAAATTCCTTTTTTGTTGCCCCGGCAAGATACTCATCAATCAACCTAATGCTTTCAATGATGTGTTCAAGAAATGGTTGCGGGAGCCGCTTCATAGAACACTTCTTGTTCGCGGATTATTGAGTCCCTTAGCAATGGATCGAGCGATCCGTAGGTAACAACATCAACTTTTTGCCGCAACAGTTCCTCGAGCTCTTGTTTCAGGCCTACCAAGTCCAGCAACGAACTTCCCTCCGAAAACTGAACGAGGAGATCGATATCGCTCGTCGTCGTCGCTTCCCCTCGTGCAACGGATCCGAAGAGAGCGGCCTTCAAAATCCCGTGATTCTTAAGAACGGGGATTATTTGCGAGGTTACTTGGTTATTGTTCATTGCAATTGGACCGTGCATTTCCCAATGTAGAGAATTGAGGAAACAAAGACAAGATCCTATGCTTGGTCTTTGAGGAGTGGAGCTTGTCGCCTCACCGACTCCTAATATCCCCCCTCCTCCACCGTCACTTTCCCTCTGAACGACCTATATAAATAGGTAAAATATCCCATCGCAAGAATCAGTCCCGGCACCCACCACGCTGCGCCGATGCTGAGGCCGTACGCGCCGGCGGCGGAATTAAAGATAGTCAAGCCGCGCGACTCAACGGTCGATGCGGGAAGCACGTTGGGATACATCGCAAACGCGGTGCTGGCAAGCATCGCGCCGATGAACACCGATGAACTGATGAACGATTTTGCGTCATCGCCGTTGCGGGGGAAGATGAACATCCCCGCGAGGCCCGCCAGCGCGAGAAGCGGAAAGATCAATCCCCACGGATGCGCAAGATAGCTCTGCTCCAAACCGGCGCGGATGGAGAATGCGGAGATGAGCGCGGCAATGGAGAGCAGCACCACGAGCGGCAGCGTCATCTTCGCAATCCGTCGCGAGCGCAGTTGCAAGCCGCCATCGGTTCTCATCGCGATATAGTTCGCGCCGTGGACCGTGAGCGTACACAGCGCGACGAGGCCCATAATCACTGTGAACCAGTCCAGTATTCCCGCATCCGGCACGATGGTGAAGGTGGTCCAGAGCGGCTCGAAGAAATACCCTTCCGCGTTTAGCGGTACGCCGCGCACCACGTTCCCCAGCGCTGCGCCGAAGAAAACCGCCAGCAGCAAACTCGAGATCGAAAAGAGCGTATTCCAGAACGCCGACCACATCGGGTGATGGAACTGGTGGCGGAACTCGATCCCCAATCCCCGCAGCATCAGCAGCCAGAGAACGATCATGAGTGGCAAATAAAAGCCGCTGAAGCTTGCGGCATAGAGCTTCGGGAATGCGAAATATAACACGCCCCCCGCCGCGATCAGCCACACTTCGTTCCCATCCCAATACGGCCCGATTGCCTGCAGGATCTTCGTGCGGTCGTCTTCACTTTTGCTGGCGATTAAATTGACGATCCCGGCGCCGAGATCGAAGCCATCGAGGAT
>DATGFY010000373.1:0-13043 GCA_035308785.1 Bacteroidota bacterium
TTTCCGTTTGTCATCCTGAACTTGTTTCAGGATCTGGCCGTCCACGGCGGCGGGCAGAGTTCTTTTTTCTACTCTTGATGACCGTCGAGTTGTAAGACCCAACGCTACCAGTAAATATCACAGATTTTTCGGGGAGTATAGAAATATGAAAACCCTACTCGTCCTACTTGCCGTTCTCCTTACACCTTGCATCCTCTCGGCGCAGAACGCGACGCATCCAAAGCAACTCCACACCCCAGGAATCACTCAACTCATAGAGACAAGAAACGGTAAGACCTCTTGCTGGGGGATGTTGATTCAATTAGATAAATTGAAATTCAATCGCACCATCGGCATAGATGAGCTCGACATTAGAGATGGGAAGTACGTACGAGATATGAAGCCGATCTTGATCTGGGAAGTGAGCAAGAACGGAAAAAGTCTGGTAATCAAATTTAAACCCGGCATGGGCGATTTTGGATCCGGAAATGACGTTACGGTGCGGATCAACGGATCTGCGTTTACGACCAATCCTGAACAAACATACGTATTTGCACTTTCGACGGATCGCTTGTAATTTGAAAATCGACCCTTTTCTCTCTAACTTGAAGCACCTATGATCGGCCAAACAATATCACACTATAAGATTCTCGAAAAACTCGGCGAAGGCGGAATGGGCGTAGTATATAAGGCCCAAGACACCAAGCTCGATCGCATCGTAGCGATTAAGTTCCTGCCTGCCCATCTCTCGGCGTCGGCCGAAAGCAAAGCGCGTTTCCTGCAGGAAGCAAAAGCAACTGCCGCCTTGAATCACACCAACATCCTCAACCTGTACGAAATCGATGAGCAGGATGGCGGGATGTTTTTCGTCATGGAATACCTCGAAGGCCGGACGCTACGCTCGTATGTTTCGAGCGGCCGATCGGGTTCGGGCGTTTCGTACATCCAGGCGATCGAATGGGCGACACAGATTGCCAACGGCCTGCAAGCTGCCCACCAAAAGAATATCGTGCACCGCGACATCAAACCCGAAAATATCATGGTCACGCCCGATGGCCAATTGAAGATCATGGATTTCGGCATCGCCAAATTGAAAAACGCCTCAGGTCTTACCAAAACGCGCACGTCCGTCGGCACGCTTTCGTATATGTCGCCGGAACAGGCCCAGGGGTTCCCCGCCGACCTGCGCTCCGATATTTGGTCGTTGGGCGTGGTGCTCTATGAAATGCTCACCTCTGATCTCCCATTCAAAGCCGAACACGAAGCGGCGCTCCTCTATCTTATTGTCAATGAAGATCCGCCGCTGCCAAGTTCGATGGATAAAAAAATTCCGCGCCAAATCGATCCCGTCGTCATGAAGATGATGGCAAAGGCGCCCGATCACCGCTTCGCCGGCATGGCTGAAGTCGGCAAAGCGCTCGCAAGCATGAAGAGTGAAATTGATGCGATGAGCGGTACGGCCAAGACAAAAGGAATTACCGTCCTCCCGTTCGGCAACATGAGCCCCGATAAGGATAGCGATTATTTTTGCGACGGGCTGACAGAGGAACTCATTGTAAATCTCTCGAAACTAAAAGATATCCGCGTCACGCCGCGATCGAAGGCGATGCTCTACAAAGGAACGAATAAAGAAGTCAAAGTGGTTGGAAGAGAATTGGGGACGCGCTACGTCCTCTCCGGCAACGTACGCAGATTTCAAGACGATCTCCGCATCAGCATCGAACTTGTGGATATCGAGATCGACGAACAACTATGGGCGGAGACGTTTAAGGGCAAAATCGCCGATGTGTTTGATATTCAGGAAAAGGTCTCGAAGCAAATCGCCGATATGATGCTGGTGAAAATTTCGCCGCTAGAAAAAGTGGTATTGACAAAACGAGCAACGTTGAATACCGAGGCGTTCGATTGTTATCTCCGCGCGAGAAATTTCCTGAACCGCCATACGAAGAATACGTTTCAGATTGCAATCGAATTATTTCAGAAGGCGACCGAAATCGACCCCCGGTATGCAGAAGCGTACGCCGGACTTGGCGAGGCCTACGTGTGGGTGTACATGGTGATCGATAAGAAACAGAAGTGGCTCGATATGGCGCTGGAGGCAGGGATGAAGGCGCAGATGTACGACTCGACGCTTTCCGAAGCGTACGCAACGTTGGCCGCAGTCTATCAGTGGAAGGCTCAGTTGGTGAAAGGCTCACTTGATGACGCCCTGGCGGCCGGAAAAAAGGCGATCGAGCTGGATCCGAATAATTATATTGCATGCTGGATTCTCGGACGGATTTATCGCACAAACGACCGGGACCGCGAGGCGGTTGAACTCTTCAAACGGGTGCTGGAAACAAATCCGGATTTTTATTCCGCCGCCGCCGATCTCCAAGCATGCTACGAACGGCTCGGCGAAAAGGAAAAACTTGCGGAAACAATCGAAAGCGAATTGAAGGTGTTCCCCTCGCTTCTTCTTCGCTATCCTGACGATGCCCGCGCGCGCATTTTTTACTCATCGGTATTGGCGCAAACCGGCCGCACCGCAGAAGCAAAAGCAGAAGCGGCGAAAGCCATGCAACTCAGCCCCGATGATCCCGTGATGCTCTATAACATTGCCTGCTTTTATGCCCGCCTTGGGGATAAACGGACCGCCGTCGAAACACTCAAGAAGGCCGTTGGCTCCGGGTACGAGAACTATGAATGGATCAAGCGCGATCCCGATTACGAATCCATTCGCAACGAACCCGGGTATGTTGAGTTAATGAAGGGGAAGTAAAATAATGATCGGCCAAACAATATCCCACTATAAGATTATAGAAAAACTCGGCGAGGGCGGAATGGGTGTGGTGTATAAAGCCGAAGACACCAAGCTCAAACGCACCGTTGCCCTGAAATTTTTGCCGCCGGAGCTTTCGCGCTCCGAAGACGATAAAGCCCGCTTCATGCAAGAGGCGCAGGCCGCCTCGGCGATCAACCACCCGAACATCTGTACAATCTACTCCATCGAGGAACACGATGGGCAGTTATTCATCGCGATGGAATTTGTCGATGGGCGTACGCTGCGGGAAAGCAAAGACTCCGTCAATTTCAAGCAAGCGATCGATATCGGCATCCAGATTGCCGAAGGATTGGCTGCCGCGCACGAAAAAGGCATCGTCCACCGCGATATCAAGCCCGAAAATATCATGATCCGCAAAGACGGCATCGCGCAGATCATGGATTTCGGCCTTGCAAAGCTCCGCGCGAGCGGAAGCAAAATCACGCGGCTGACGAAGCAAGGCAGCACCGTCGGCACCGCGGGTTATATGTCGCCCGAGCAGGTACAGGGACAGGACGCCGATCACCGTTCCGATATTTTCTCGTACGGCGTACTGCTGTACGAACTGCTCACCGGGCAACTCCCCTTCCGCGGCGTGCATGAAACAGCCCTTGCCTATGAAATCGTCAACGTCGATCCGGCGCCGATGTCTTCGGTAAAACCGGAGATCGATGAGAATCTCGATGCGCTCGTTCTTGGGTGCCTTGAAAAAGATCCGCGCGAACGGATGCAATCGATGGCGCAAGTTGCCTTAGACCTAAAGCGCTTCCGCCGCGAATCGAGCCGCCAGCGCATGAGCCGCATTACCGCCGCGCGCCCTGCAATGCAGCAAAGCGGCGTTCACGCGCAACCGGCAACTGTTCCGCAGGTTAGTCCGGCAAGGAAGTTCGTTCTTCCGGTCGCGACTGCGCTGCTTGCTCTCGCGGTTATTGTTCTCGGATGGCAATCGGTGAAGACGGGGAAAGGCCCAACGGTCCCATCGATGCACCTGACGATCAATCTTCCGGCGGAAAATCTAATGGCTGCTTTTGGATCGTCCACGCTGGAAATTTCTCCGGACGGACAGTATATCGCATACCTCGGCGCCGATGGGGCGGTGATGCAGGTTGTGGTGCGCCGTCTCGATCAATTTACATTCGATCCTCTACCCACGACTGCGGGCGCAACCGACCTGTGTATTTCGCCGGACGGGGAATGGATCGCGTATTCCACCGCGAGTGAAATAAAAACAATTTCGATTCGGGGCGGAGCGGCGCAAAAAATCACTTCCGTCCCCGGACTCACCCGCGGCATGTCGTGGGAACGCGACGGCAATATCTACTTCGGCATCATTAACGATGGCCTCTTCCGCGTCAGCGCAAAAGGCGGAACGCCGGAAGTTGTTACCACGCTCGATTCTACCCAGAACGAGATCAGCCACCGCTATCCGCATATGCTTCCCGATGGCAAGACGATTCTCTATACCATCAAGCCGAATAATATCTCCACGTTCAGCGATGCCTTGATTGCGGTTCAAAAGATCGGCTCACCGGAAAAGAAAATCCTCATCCACGGCGGCACCTACGCGCGGTTTGTGGATCCCGGTGCAGTGATCTATCTCCGCGGCGACCAGGTCTATGCGGTTCCGTTCGATGCGGCGAAGGCCGAAGTAACGGGAGCGCCCGTTCCCGTGCTCGACGGCGGTTGGCTGATAGAAGGATCCGGACAGGCGGCCGTGAGTATTTCCGGCGCAGGAACGCTGGTGTTCGCGCCGGCAGGAATAAATGAATTCAACAATACCACCATCCAAACGATGGATATGCAGGGCAATCTCCATCGCCTTGTCGATACTGCTCGCGCGTACGGCGGCATTTCGCTTTCGCCGAACGGCGAAAACGTCGCTGCAGATGCCGGCGCTGCGAACGATGATATTTGGATCTACCAATTGAAGAAGGGGATCCTCACGCGGCTCACGTTTGGCGGAGGCAATAACGATCTGCCGATCTGGTCGCGCGACGGCAACTATGTGGTGTATTCCGCTGAAAAGGGAAAATATCTCAACCTGTTCCGCAAGCGGTGGGATGGAAGCGCGCCCGAAGAGCGTCTCACCGTCAGCCCGTACACGCAAGTTGCAGAATCGTTCTCGCCCGATGGAAAGTTTCTGGCGTTTTCGCAAAACAACGATATTTGGATGCTGCCGATGGATGGCGCGAAGCGGCCTTTTCCTTTCGTTGAATCTCCTGCCCATAAGTATTTTGCGGAATTTTCTCCGGATGGACACTGGGTTGCGTATTCTTCCGATGAATCGGGCAAGCCCGAAATCTATGTTGTCCCGTTTCCTGCTCAACCGGGAAAATGGCAGATTTCCGCGGGCGGGGGACTGGCTCCCCGCTGGTCGCCGAATGGCAAGGAACTTTATTTTATCAGCGGAACGACAGTGATGGTTGCCGATATTTCGGCAGGTGCTGCGTTCAATTATTCCGCCCAGCGGAAAGTGTGCGCTCTTCCGTCGACTGCAGTCGGACTCGCCGGCGTCACGCCCGATGGCAAACAATTTGTTCTGGGCATCAACTCCGCGGGCCAGTACACGCTCAACCACATTTCCGTCATCACGAATTGGTTTGACGAATTGAAGACGAAGCTTTCTGCGAATAAAAACTGAAAGCAAAGTTGTTCATCGTGGCGTCAGTCCCCCGTGGAGGATTACCGGATGACGCCTTTTTTTCCATTAATAATGAGCGTCGGGTCGGAAGACCCGACGCCACCAGTAACCAGCACGAAATGCCCCTCTCTTCATAAGAGAGGGGCGGATTCGCCGTAGGCGAAACGGGGTGCTTGCCCGCCAGTTAGGCGGGAGTTACTCGCGGCGTGCTCGATGAACGTAACTCACCCCCGACCCCTCTCTTACGAAGAGAGGGGAGAAAAAACCGGAATCATTTCCGACCTGTCCGCCGTCTTTCTGGCAGGATGTTTTTATTGGGAATCCACGTTCTTTAATTCTTTAATAAGACTCTAAGTATGATCGGCCAAACAATATCGCAATACAAAATCCTCGAGAAGCTCGGCGAAGGTGGCATGGGAGTCGTCTATAAAGCCCATGACACCAAGCTCGATCGCTTTGTCGCTCTGAAGTTTCTCCCTGCACACCTTGCGGCGTCCGAACAAGACAAGGCGCGTTTCATGCAAGAGGCCCGCGCCGCCGCGGCGCTGAATCATCCCAATATCTGCACCATCTACTCCATCGAGGAGCACGACGGGCAATTATTCATCGTGATGGAATTTGTCGATGGACAGACCTTGCGCGAGAAAGAACCTAACATCGGCTTCCGGCAGGCGATCGATATCGGCATCCAGATTGCCGATGGGTTGGCGGCCGCGCACGAGAAAGGCATCGTCCACCGCGATATCAAGCCGGAAAATATCATGATCCGCAAAGACGGCATTGCGCAGATTATGGATTTCGGCCTCGCGAAACTGCGCGGCAATGTCTCGCGGCTGACCAAGCAAGGCAGCACCGTCGGCACTGCGGGCTATATGTCGCCGGAGCAAATCCAAGGGCAAGATGCCGACCACCGCTCAGATATTTTTTCCCTCGGGGTTTTGTTGTATGAACTCTTCACCGGCCAGCTTCCGTTCAAAGGGATGCATGAGACTGCGCTTGCCTACGAGATCGTAAACGTCGATCCCGCGCCGATGTCATCGGTGAAGCCGGAAATCGATCAAGCGCTCGATGTCATCGTGCTTGAATGTTTGGAGAAAGACGTGAATGAGCGCGCGCAATCGGCGAAACAAGTGTCAATCGATCTCAAACGATTCAAGCGCGAATCGAGCAAGCAGCGCGTGAGCCGCATTACCGCCGCACGACCGGTGTTCCAATCGGGTACAGGGTTCGCACCCGATTCGGCAATTGTTGCACCCGCACCGAAGAAGACCACTGCATACCTGCCGTGGATTGTGGCCGCGGCGTTCTTTATCGGCACCGTCGTGTTCGCGATTCTGTCGTTCAGACCAGGCACTGCGGATACCAATCCTGTGCGTGCGTACATTCTTGCGCCGGCGAAGATGAACTTCGCGGCCCAAGCAGGAACAACCGGCGAAGGCCACCTTGCTCTCTCTCCCGATGGCACCATGCTCGCCTTTGTCGCGGTCGATTCATCGGGCAAGACACGGTTAATGCTCCGCCAGTTGAACAATCTGACGGCGAAAGAATTGCCGGAAACCGAAAACGCCTACTACCCGTTCTGGTCGCCGGATAGCAAATTCATCGGGTTCTTTGTCTCGGGCAAGATGAAGAAGATCGAGGCGGCGGGCGGCCCCCCGGTAACCATCTGCGATGCTTCCGATGCGCGCGGCGGATCATGGGGACCGGACGGTACAATTCTTTTTACGCCCACAGCGGCAGATCCCATCTACAGAGTCTCATCGGCCGGCGGGGCGGCCGTTGCGATTACAAAGTTCGATACTGCCCATCAAGAGCGGTCGCACCGGTGGCCGCACTTCCTTCCCGATGGCAATCATTTTCTCTACTTCGCGCGGGCAAGTTTCGGCGGGGTCGAACGCGAGCAAGATGAGCTCGTCGGAGGCTCACTCGATGGAAAAGACAATAAGCGAATCATTCCCGGGAAAGGCAATGCCGAGTTCGCAAACGGCTATTTGCTCTACCTCCGTGAAAATACGCTGATGGCGCAGCCGTTCGATGACAAGAAGCTTGAAATGGCCGGCGATCCGATTCCGATTGCTGAACCGGTTGAATACGATCTGAACTACAACCGCGCCGTGTTCACCTCATCGAGAAACGGAGCTATCGTCTATCAACAAAGCAACACGCTCGATGGGTGGACATTGGATTGGTACGATCGGACCGGAAAACAAGTCGGCAGGATCGGCGCTCCGGGACAATATGGGTCGGCCGTTATTTCGCCCGACGGAAAGAATGTCGCGTACGACATCTATGATCCGCAATCGCGCAACCGCGATATCTGGATTTACGAACTGGCCCGCGGAATTAAGACCCGATTTACGTTCGATCCCTCAGTTGATGAATACCCGGTATGGTCTTCCGATGGGAGCAAGATTATTTTTCACTCCGACCGCAAAGGACATTACGATCTGTACGAAAAAACCACCAGCGGCGCAGGCGGGGAAGAAAATATCCTCGAGTCTCCCGCGGCGAAATTCCCTACCGATTGGTCGTCGGACGGAAAGTATTTCCTCTACTCGGTGACCGACCCAAAGACAAAGTCGGATCTCTGGATCTTGCCACTCGCAGGCGATAAAAAACCCTTCCCGTTCCTGCAATCCGAATTTGATGAAGATCTCGCCCAGTTTTCTCCCGATATGCGTTGGATCGCCTACCGCTCCAACGAATCGGGCAATTGGGAGCTCTACGTGAGGCCGTTCCTTGCCGCCGATGGAACTATCTCAAAAGATCAAACACGGAAATGGCAGATCTCGATTAATGGCCTCTCGACCTATTCCGCAGGCCATTGGTGGTCGCGAGATGCAAAGAACCTCTACTATCTCTCGGCCGATAACAAGATGATGAAGGTTGACCTCCAGGCTACGCCGATCTCGCTGGAGGTGGGTGCCGTGACTCAACTCTTTGAAATGAAATCGACCGGCGTAATAGATTTAAGCGATTTTACCTCCGACGCACAGCGCTTCCTCATGGAAATGAGCGTCGGCAACGAGGGCTCGTCTTCCGTCGTCCTTCTCAACGGTTGGGATAAGGAGTTGAAGAAAAAATAATCGGCATCGCAAGCATTCATGCGATCCACAGAGACACCCCCTATCGCAAAAAAAAGCCCCCAATCCCGTGAATTGATGATTTGCAGGATGGGGCCTTTGTTTCATTCCCCGCCACCTTCAACAAACCGCGCTAATGGTTATCGTCCTTCTTCTCCGGATGCTGCTCGAGCCAGTGCTGATACTCGGGATGTTCCTTGTTGGCGAAATATCGCGGGTCCTTGCTTTCGCGGATCGGTTGCTGATCGTGCTTGTCTTTGAATCCGGCATATTTCACCTTGTTATCGTCGTGACGCATGAACGGCTCGCGCTCGTTGACGACAACCTTGTGCGCGTGATCGAGATCGAAGCGGCCGTACCGTTCCGGAAGAGTGGCTGATCTCTTCCAGGCTCCGTCTTCCTGGTAAATAAATACTTTCTCGTGGACGGAATAATAGACCTCGATATCGGGGAGATAATAATACGAAGCGTAGTCGTACCCTGTCGGTCCCCACCCCGGCTGGTACGCGATATTCTCCGATTCATCATCTTCAACAACGGTTCTGCACGCCGTCACAAGAGCTGAAAGCCCCACGACGACCAGTGCGGCAAAAAGAAAGCGTGCGTATTTCATAGCTGTTCTCCTTTCCTGCATCAAGTGTATTCTGATTGCATAAGAAAAGAAAGACCCGCTACGGTCCTTTCCGTCCTTATTTACAGAACACGCTCGGTTTAGGCAGGCGTTCCCGCAAGGCCAAAATCCGTTGTTTGAAGCCGGAATGCCAAGATTTCTTGTTGACCAGCCGTGGATCGCTCATTGTTGCAGCGAAATCACGAAGTGGGCTGACCGCAGGTTTTTAAATTCGAAAATCGGCATTCAAAAATCGAAAATCCGTTACATCTCCCACCCCAGCGTCACATACGCCGTCGTCGGCATTCCCGGATCGATGAAACCGCCCGCGCGCAACTCAGGGTACACTTTGTTGAAAATATTCTTCACCCCGAGATCGATTGTCGCTTTGTCGAACCGCGTGCCTGCAGTCGCCGAGAACACCGCATACGATGGCAGGATCACTCCCGGCTCATCGAATGGGGCATACTGCCCCACATAATTTCCGTTAAAGCGCGCGTGCCACCATGTGCCGTGCGGGGCAATATCCACCGCAACCGTGCCGACATTCCGCGCGGTGTTAAAGATTTGCACGCCCGCAAGCGAACTGCCGTCGCCGCCAATGAGATCGCGGTACCGCGGATCGGTGTACGTCCATGAGGCGGTGAGAGAGATGTCGTCCGATGCCGTTGCATTGAATGTAGCATCGAATCCGTCTCGGCGACTGGCGCCGTTGCTCGTGGAGCTCAGCGTAATCGGATCGAACGATTGCTCGTTGTTCACGTCCATGCGGAAGACAGCGAGATCGAGCGAGGCCCGGTCTGCCGAGAGTTTCACCCCCGCCTCGTAATTCCAGGCAATGATATACGGCAGCGTGGGATCGCCGATGACGCCGTCGGTCTGGCGGAACCCTTTGGAAACGTTCGCATAGACGTTCTCCCCGGAGGCGAGTTCGTACGATGCGCCGAGTTTCGGTGATGCCACCGATTTGCCGTAGGATGACGATGCACCGCCTGCGGGATTCGATTGCGAATTCATCGCGTCGATTCTTCCGCCGATGGATACTCTCAGCCGGTCGACCGGCCGGACGATGCCTTGCACGAACGCACCGCCAGAAACCTGCTTCGCCGAAACCAGCTCTTGCGAGCTATCGCGCACACGGTTCGTGGTGAACCAGTTTTGGTAATCCGATTGGTCGTAGCGCGATTGCACTCCGTAGGTAATCGAATTGCGCCCATCAGACATGGTGACCGCGCTCGTGAAGCCGTACCCCGTGCGGCTGTCTTCTTCCTCTGTTTGGCTGCCGGATCCCTCTCCCGATCCCGGCTCCGGCGGAATGGTCAGGTACGATTGCCACCTGCCTTGCGTTGCGTACAGCGTCGTTTGCCAAACAGTCCGCGCCGAAAAAATAACGCGGGCATCGACGCTTTCCAGCGCGTGACGCTTGAAGCCGCCGTCGGAAGAATTTTCCGCGCCATCGAGCTGGCGGGAATCGAACTGCGCAACGCTCAAAAAGCCCGGCGAATCCCAGTTTGTCCCATAGAGACTCACTGCGCCTTGAATGGCAACGCGCTCCGAAAGCTCATCGTTAATTTTTCCGGTTGCCTGGCCGAGGTCCCACGCGCTGTTCTGCCTCCATCCGCCGTCGTGCACGCCGCGGATCCCGAAAATGCCGGACGTCGATCCATCGTCAAACCCGGTAAGCACCGTTCCGCCGAGATGATCGTACGAACCGCCGGAGAGCGACGCGCGAAGTCCGCTGTAACGGTCGAGCGTTGTCACACTCACCGCGCCGGACGTAGCGAAATTCCCGTACAACGGGCTCACCGGCCCTTTGATGATTTCGATATTCTTGATCATCTCCGGAAACAGCAAACTGAAATCGTTATACCCTTCGGCATGGCCGTTCACCGGCTCGTTGATCGGAATGCCATCGATCATCAACGCAACATCGGTGGAGTGGTCTGAGCTAAATCCGCGGATGGAAAGATCGGAAGCGAATCCCGGCCCCTGCCCCTGCTCGTGAACCTCAAGTCCGGCCGTTTGCCGCAAGAGATCCCACGAATCGGTCGGTACCGTCCGTTGAATAACTGCGGGAGAAATTTCAATGGTAGTGGAGGGCGATTCCTGCCGGCTCACCGGGGCAACCACCGTCACCTCGCGCAACTGTACTGCGGGATGATCGGCGGTATCGATGACCATCGCGCTATCGCGCGATGTTTCTTGCGCAGCGGCAAACGAACAGGCAAACGCAAGCAAAAAAATACAATGGATGAAGTGAATCCACTTCATGGACAAAGACCCTTTCGTTGGTAACAAGAAAAAAAATCCGCGCCGAAGAGCATGCGCTCAACGGCCGGTGTATTTATGAAAACGAAAGGCTATGCTTGGGGAGGGTGAAACAGGGAGGAACAATACCGGCTCTCAACATTGATAACGGCCGTCTGCGCGTACGCATCGACCGTCATCGGCGATTCGATCACCGGAGAAGAGACACAATTCGAAATGAGCTGCTGAAATGTTACCGCCTCGGCATGCCGCTGCGATCCGCACGGCGATTGCGATACCGCGCATCCGCACGTTGCCGCGCTCCGCTGCAACTCTTTGCACATCGGGCACGAGCTGCTCGCGCCATCCGAACAGCAGGCGCACGCAAACGCTTTTCCTTCATGGGAGGTCAGCCTCGCAATATCGAGATACGAACCCATGAAAGAAACGGCGAGAACGAACACCACGGCGTATTTTAGCACAGTCAGCATTGATTAAAGGTAGGAAAACGTGGGGGGATTAACAAACGAAGAGAGCCCTTGTGGGGCGAATCTCCGATTCGCCAATTTGATAACGGCGATTCAGAGAATCGCCCCACAAGCAATAAAAAACCCCGGCCCTCCTCGCGGAAAACCGGGGTTCATCATCAACGTAATTCACTTATACAACAGGTTCTTCCAATATTTCATGCACCGTAAAGATCAGCTTATCCGTGCCGAACGGTTTTTGCAGGAACCGGATATTGCCGAGCGAACTGATCTCGGAAACTTTCTGGTCGCCCATCAATCCGCTCACGGCAAGGAAGCGCAGCGAGGAATCGATTTCGCGCAGTTTCCGTATCGTCGCGACGCCATCCATCACCGGCATCATCATATCGGTAATGACGATCTTGATCTTGCCCTGGTGTTTATTTGCAATTTCCGCCGCTTCAACGCCGTTCACCGCAGTCATCACCTTGTAGCCATACATTTCCAGCATCGATTTTTGCGCCTCGCGCACGGCGTGTTCGTCATCGACCACCAGCACGATCTCGCCGTTGCCTTTGGGCAGGTTGCGCCGTTTCACTTTTGCGTTTCCTTTGCCGTTCGAGGCGATTGCGGGCAGATAGACGTCGAACTTGGTGCCTTTCTTCGGCTCGCTATAGACATTGATGAAGCCTCCGTGCGAACGGATGATGCCGAGCGCAGTCGAAAGTCCCAGCCCGGTGCCTTTGCCGATTTCTTTCGTCGTAAAGAACGGTTCAAAAATTTTATCCAGCACTTCTCGCGTCATCCCCATGCCGTTGTCTTGCACCGACAGGGCGAGGTAGTTTCCGGGTTTCGCATCCGCATGGGTTTGCGCATAATGCTCGTCGATAATCGTGTTCGAGGCAGAAACGATCAGCTTGCCGCCTTCCGGCATCGCATCGCGGGCGTTAACGCAGAGGTTCATCAACACCTGATACAATTGTGTCGGGTCGCCCTGTACGTTCCAGAGGTCCTTATCAAGAGTGGTGCGCACCTCGATCTCCCGTGGGAACGTGTCTTTGGCGATCTTTTCCAACTCGGAGACGATATACTTCACCTGCACAGCGCTGCGTTCACCTTCGGCGCCGCGCGAGAACGCAAGCACCTGCTTGATGATCCCCGCTCCGCGCTTGGCGCTCTCTTCCATGATTTGCAGAGCCCGTTGGCACGATTC
>DATGFY010000374.1:0-6801 GCA_035308785.1 Bacteroidota bacterium
AGGAAGAAGATTGCGACGGACTCTGCTGGCAATACATCATCAACGAAGATAAGATCCGCCCCGAAGTTGTCGTCATCGCCGAACCGACCAACCTCGCCGTGTACCGCGGCCACCGCGGCCGGATGGAAATCGAAGTGCGCACCAAAGGCATCTCATGCCACGGTTCCGCGCCGGAACGCGGCGTGAACGCAGTCTATAAAATGGCGCCCATCATCGCCGATATCGAAAAGTTGAATGAGCGCCTTACCGGCGAACCGTTCCTCGGCAAAGGCACGGTTACCATTTCCGATATTCGGTCAACCTCGCCCTCGCTCTGCGCCGTCGCCGATTCGTCCGCAATCCATCTCGACCGCCGCCTTGCCGCATCCGATACGCTCGAATCGGCTGTGAAAGAAATTCAAGAACTGCCGAGCGTGAAAAAGGCAGAGGCGGAAGTGGTTGTGCTCGATTATGCCGTCCCCAGTTGGCGCGGACTCACCTATCCCACGAAAAAATATTATCCGACATGGCTGCTACCCGAAAACCATCCCGTCCTCAACGCCGGCGTTCAAGCATTCGAAGGATTGTTCGGTGAGAAACCGCAAGTGAGCCGGTGGGTCTTCAGTACCAACGGCGTCGCGGTGATGGGGATGCATGGGATTCCCTGCATCGGCTTCGGTCCCGGCAATGAAATCTACGCGCACATGGCAACGGAGCATATACCGATTGAACATTTGGTGAAAGCGAGCGCATGGTATGCCGCTTTCCCGCAGGCATGGTTGAACTCCAAGGGATGATATGCCCACGAGTGGTGTCATCCTGAGCGAGAGCGACTTGCCCGCCGATCTTAATGGCGGGAGGATCTCCGACGGTTCTTGCTTAACGAATGGATGAGATTCTTCGCTAACGCTCAGAATGACAACCGTGAAGTTTTTCTAAGAACTAATAAACACTCATAATAGAATTTCTATTTCTCTATGGCAAAGCTGAAGAAACTCTCCAACCTCGTCCGCGGAAGAGATTACATCGAAACCAAAGACTGGTCGATCAAAGAAATCGAACTGGCGCTGAAAACTGCTGGTGATCTTAAAAAGATGTTTCACAAGGGAACGCCGCACCGCTACTTGCCGGATAAGACGATTTTCCTTTTCTTCTTCGATAAATCCACCCGCACGCGCAACTCGTTCGAAGCCGGAGCGACGCAGCTCGGAGGTCACGCGCATTTTATCGCCGCAGAAACCTCGCAGGTCGCGCACGGCGAATCGCCCCGAGACATGGGCATTATTCTTTCGAGCTACGGCCACGCCATCGCCGTCCGCCACGATCTCGTGCCCGGCGAAGGCAATTCGTACATGCGATCGGTTGCGAAGAACGCCAAAGCGCCGGTGCTGAATATGCAATGCGATATCGATCACCCGTTCCAAACGCTCGCCGACTTGATGACGATCCGCGAAGAGTTCGGCAAGAATCTCCGCGGGAAGAAGATCGCCGTCTCGTGGGCGTACGCACCCAGCTACGCCAAGCCGATGTCCGTTCCGCAGGGACTCATTACGTTAATGCCGCGCTTTGGTCTGGATGTCGTTCTTGCCCATCCACCCGAGTACACGCTGATGAAAAGTGAAATGGACTACGCGAAGAAAGTCGCGAAAGAAAACGGCACCAAGTTCGAAGTCGTTGACAACATGGACGATGCGTTCAAGGATGCCGATATCGTCTATCCGAAATCGTGGGGCATCGAATCGCTCTTCCACAACCCCCAGCAGGCGCTGGAGATCTCCAAGAAATACAAACACTGGATCTGCGATGAAAAGAAAATGAAGCTCGCGAGCAAGGACGCCATCTATATGCACTGCCTCCCTGCCGACCGCAGTTACGAGGTCACCGATGCTGTTATCGATGGACCGCAATCGCGCGTCTTCCCCGAAGCCGAAAACCGCCTGCATACGTGCAAGTCGGTGATGGCGCTGACGATGTGAGAAGAGCAGTGATCCGCCTGCGGCGGAGTGAACCGTGAACAGTGAACAGTTACGATGTAATTAATGGCAAATGCTGTAAAGAATATTAAGACTGAGCGAAAGATTGCCGTCATTGCGATCGGCGGGAATTCGCTTATCAAAGACCCGAAGCACCAGACCGTCGAAGACCAGGAAGCGGTATTGCGCGAGACCGCACGGTACATCGCCGAAATGGTTGAGCAAGGATGGGACATTGCAATCGGACACGGCAACGGACCTCAAATCGGCTTCATCCTCCGCCGCTCGGAAATCGCTGCACGGACGGAACAGATGCACGAAGTTCCGCTCGATGTCTGCGGCGCCGATTCGCAGGGCGCGATCGGCTACGAACTTCAACAAGCGTTACAGAACGAACTCTTCCACCGGCGCATAAAGAAATCCTGCGCAACCATCATCACCCAGGTCCTCGTGAGCAAACGCGATCCGGCGTTCAGCCATCCCACAAAACCCATCGGAGGGTTTATGGAGAAGGATGAAGCGATGCGGCGCAAGAGCGAAATGGGATGGATCGTCACCGAAGATGCCGGCCGCGGATGGCGGCGCGTTGTCGCCTCTCCGATGCCGAAAGAAATCGTCGAACTTTCGACGATCAAAGCAGTGCTCAATCAGGGGATCATCGTCATTACAGTAGGCGGCGGCGGCATTCCGGTCGTCGATACGGGAGATGGCGAGTACCGCGGAGTGGCGGCAGTGATCGACAAAGACTTTGCAAGCAGTCTCCTTGCCCGCGCTATCCATGCCGATCTCTTCCTCATCGCAACGGCGGTCGAAAAGGTCGCCCTCGATTTCGGAAAGCCCAATCAGCGCTCGATCGATGCGATGACGCTTGCCGAGGCACAGCAGCACCTTGCCGAGGGCTCGCACTTCGCAAAAGGATCGATGGCGCCGAAGATCGAAGCAATCGTTGAGTACCTTTCGGCAGGAGGAAAACACGCGATCATCACCAATCCCGAAAATCTCGGGCGCGCGCTGCGCCGCGAGACCGGAACGCATTTCACAAACTAACCCGCACCCGTACCATGCCTCGAACAAATCATACCGAGTGGATGCGCGCTGCCATGCGCGAAGCGCACAAAGGCATGGCGAAGAATCATGGCGGACCCTTTGGGGCTGTCGTGGTATTAAACGGAAAGATTATCGGGCGGGGACACAACCTGGTTACTTCGACGAACGATCCCACTGCTCACGCTGAAGTCGTTGCAATCCGCGATGCGTGCCGGAGAACGAAGAGCTTCCATCTCCCCAATGCGGTCATCTACGCCTCGTGCGAACCATGCCCGATGTGCCTTGCGGCGATTTACTGGGCAAATATCCGCGCGGTCTATTTTTCTCTTACCAAACGCGATGCAAAAGCGATCGGCTTCGATGACAGCTTCATCTACCAGGAATTCCGCAAACCGATGAAAGGCCGAAGCATCCCCTGCAAACAGATCCACGACCCGGCCGACAAGAAATTATTTGCACGCTGGCTGGAAAAATTGGATAAGATTCAGTATTAGAGGGTAACCGAAAAACCCCAATTGGTGTCATTCTGAGGAGCGAAGCGAACGAAGAATCTCCCACTTCCGTCGAATTCGAGAAACGGGAGATTCTTCTCCGCCGCGGCGGATCGCTCAGAATGACATTCCATTGGGATTTTTCAAAGACGAACGTCCCCTGAAGGGGCCGTCATTGCCAGGAGCCCCGCCTGACGAAGTCAGCGGGGCAACGCGGCAATCTTGCCCCAGAGTGCATAACCGACCGGGATTGCTTCGCCCGCTGCGGCGGCCTCGCAATGACTATTTACTTTTAGATTTCCCCCGCCATCTTGTCAATCTCCCTCAGATACTTTTTCTTCATTGAGGTCGAAAGAAAACTCGCCTCAAACGAATTCCGCGCTAACTGCACAATCTCTGCGCGGCTCAATTTCAACGCCTTCTGCGTCTCCACAAAGTTTTCGTAGATGTATCCTCCGAAATACGCCGGATCGTCCGAATTAATCGTCGCCAGCAAGCCCAGTTCCAACATTTTTTTCAACGTGTGCTTTTTCAGATTCGGAAAGACGCCCAGTTTCACATTCGAAAGCGGACAGACAGTCAATGGAATGCGTTTCTTCGCGAGCATCTTCACCAACGCGGGATCTTCCAGCGATCGCACGCCGTGATCGATCCGCTTCACCTTCAGCTCGTTCAACGCGCCCCACACGTACGATGGCGGCCCCTCTTCGCCCGCATGGGCGACACATTTCAATCCTTGTTTCCTCGCTTGCGCATACACCGTGCGGAATTTTTCCGGCGGATGCCCCTTCTCCGATGAATCCAATCCCACGCCGATAATTCTTTTCTTATGCGGCAGCGCCTGCTTGAATGTATCGATCGCCTGCGCTTCGGTGAGGTGCCGCAGGAATGAAAGAATAAGATCGCTCGAAATACCGAACTCTTTCCGCGCGTCCGTGCTTGCCGCAGAAATTCCGCGGATCACCGTATCGTACGATATGCCCCGGTCGGTATGCGTTTGCGCATCGAAGAAAATTTCTGCGTGCCGCACGCCCTGGCTTGAGGCTTTCTTCAGATACGCAAACATGAGGTCGTAAAAATCCTCCTCCTTCCGTAAAACCGACGCGCCCTCGTAATAGACGTCGAGGAACGATTGCAGGTCGGTAAAATTATACGCGCTGCGCACCTCATCGACATTGCGGTACTTCAACCGCACCTTGTTCCGCTCTGCCAGCGCGAACATCATCTCCGGCTCCAGCGTCCCTTCGATATGCAGATGAAGCTCGCACTTCGGCAGCTTCCGGATAAAATTCGAATCGTGTGTTTTCATAGTCATTAATTTTGAAAAAGATACGGTTTATTGCGCTGATTCGCAAGAATCTTCTTGAAGAGCGGTGGAAGGTGAATGGTGAACGGTGGACGGTGAAAGATTTGAATCGCAAAAAAAGACATCCTAATGTAGCTGTCAACCCGCAATGCGTTCGTGGGAGCACCTGAGGAAAAATGCCGCCCGGAACGATTTCACCGCATACGATCAAAAGAAGCGTCCCTGTTTGAGCCGCCCGTTGTTGGCGGCGAGTTTGGACGCTTCACAAAAAAGGTGAAATTGTTCAGGCATTTTTCCTCCAGTGAATGTTTTCTTTGCTTCTTTCTTTTCGAAAAGAAAGAAGAGTGAGTAGCTTGCACTCCTCCACAAATCTCCCTATAATTGTAAAACATTCAAAATACCATGCCAGATCAATTCTTAGCAGCCGCAATCGAAGAAGCCCGCAAGGGCTTGCACGAAGGCGGCATCCCCATCGGCTCTGTCCTTGTCATCGATGGCAAAATCATCGGACGCGGACACAACCGCCGCGTGCAAAAAGGCAGCGCCATCCTTCATGCAGAAATGGATTGCTTGGAAAATGCCGGCAGGTTAACAGCCAAAGACTATATGCGGGCGACGCTCTACAGCACCCTCTCCCCGTGCGATATGTGCAGCGGCACCGCGCTGCTTTATAAAATCCCCCGCATCGTCATCGGCGAAAACAAAACATTCCAGGGACCCGAGGCGTATGTCCGCTCGCGCGGCGTTCAACTAACGATTGTACAGGACGAGGAGTGCATCCGGCTCATGAACGATTTCATCGCCGCCAAGCCGGAGCTGTGGAATGAAGACATCGGCGTTTGAATAACGATTGGAAAATATGATAGAACAATTACAATCCCGCTTATCCCGGTACGGAATACTGGCGCATATTGTCGGATTGTGGTATGGGCCAAAATTCACCCGGCACAAACTCGTGGTCATCAGCGGGGGCCTCCCGCTGCCGAAGATCATCAACGCCGGAGGATCGCTCATCGCCGATAACGTGCAGCTCTATTCCGGCTGCAGGATTGAAATAGGAAAAGGTGCAACGCTCACCATCGGCAACGGAACCTACCTCAACAGAAACACCACCGTGATATGCCACCAAAGCGTCTCCATCGGGAACGATTGCAAGATTGCGTGGAATGTCAACATCATGGATACCGATCAGCACCCTATCCATGGCCGGGTGATGCGCAACTCCGCCGTCGTTATTGACGACCATGTGTGGATAGGCGCAAACGCAATAATCCTAAAAGGAGTTCACATCGGCTCGTACGCGGTCATAGCGGCTGGCGCAGTGGTCACGAAAGACGTTCCTTCCAACGCGGTCGTCGGCGGAAATCCGGCGGTAGTACTAAAAAAGTATGAGGAGAAACCGAAGGGGGAATGAGGGGATGAAATGTAATTAGCGACGTCATTGCGAGCGGTCCGCCTCGGGCGGATGTCGCCCGCAGGCGACACGCGAAGCAATCCCCCACTCAACCACGTCATTGCGAGCGGATTCTCCCCGAGCACGGGGACGCGAAGCAATCTCCGCAATCATCCCACGATCTCGGAAAACAAATCCTTCCACATTGGGTTCAGTTTTTCAATCAACCGAATTTTCTTCTTACGCGAGCCGCCCTTCAATTGCTTCTCGCGCGTAATCGCGTGAACCGCACCGCCGCACACCTCATAATAGACGAGTTTCGTGCATTTGTAACGTTTTGTAAATCCTTCGATCTGCCCTTCCTTGTGTTCGGCAACTCTCCGGGCAAGATCATTTGTTACGCCGGTGTAAAGCACCGTATTATTCTGATTCGTAAGAATGTAGATGCAGAATACTTTGTCCGACATGAAGTATCCCTAGGGTATTACAAAGAAAGATTGCTTCGCCAAGAAGATAAACCGGCTCGCAATGGGTATAATGCTCAAAAGGAGTTGGTGATTTCATCGTGGTTGGAGATGAAAATACCACTGAAAGTACCGTTCACGGTGGGTT
>DATGFY010000375.1:0-4838 GCA_035308785.1 Bacteroidota bacterium
CAACGCACCACTGCCCGTAAAGGCGGGATAAATCTCATCCAGCGACTTCCCCGAAGTCGAATGGCCCGTAAGCTTTTCAATGGCAACGTCATCGCGGTTCTTCAGCAGACGCACCAGCTCCGCCCCCGAGTACCCCGACGCCCCGACAATGCCGACTGAAATAATATCGTTTTTCATTTGTATAAATATACAATTTTTCGTATTATTATGCAAGTGGAAAATGCGAACTCATCCCCCCTTCCCCTTCTCTTGGTTTCAAGAGAAAGGGTGGATCGCGAATCGCAGATTCGCGAGACGGGGTTGAGTTCCGTAACGGGCCGCACACCTCTTCCACGAAGGGTTCATGTAGGGCGACGAGATTCGTCGCCCCGGCCAAGGTGGGCGACCAATCCGCCGCAGGCGGATCGCCCTACAAAACCAGACATGTCAATCCCGAATGCTTCTATCGGGATCCGCCCGCGGCGGACAGGGTCTTTCGTCGCTTTGAACGAACTTTAGTATCACAAGAATTAATCCTAATAATAACTCACAATGAACATCACCGAACGCGAAGCACAACATTTTTTCCACACGTACAAGCGCCTCCCCCTCGAAATCGACCACGGCGAAGGCGTCTATCTCTTCACCAAAGACGGCACGAGGTACCTCGATATGTTCGCGGGACTTGCGGTCAACGCCCTCGGCTACGCCCACCCGAAAGAGGTCAAGGCCATCGCCGAGCAGGCAGGAAAGTACATCCATCTCTCGAATTACTACCTGCAGGAACCGCAGGTACGGTTGGCTGAAATGCTGATGAAGTATTCCGGCTTCGCGAGACTGTTCTTCACGAACAGCGGCACTGAATCGATCGAGGGGGCGATCAAGATCTCGCGCAAATGGGGATCGAAGCGCGGCAAGACGGAGATCATCTCGTTTTCGAACGCTTTCCATGGCCGCACGATGGGCGCGCTTTCGATGATGGACCGCCCCAAGTACCGCGACGGTTACGAGCCGTTCCTCGAGAATTTCAAAATCGTCGAGTTAAACGATCCCGCTCAACTACGCGCGGCTGTATCGGAAAAAACGGCTGCCGTATTCCTGGAATTCATTCAGGGCGAAGGCGGCATCGTTCCCGCATCGAAAGAACTCGCAAACGAAATCGTAGCATTGAAAGCCAAGTTCGGATTTCTCCTCGTCGCGGATGAGATTCAATCGGGCGTGGGCAGAACAGGCAAGTTCTTCGGCTTCCAGCACTACAACGTCGCGCCCGATCTTGTCACCGTCGCAAAGCCAATCGGCGCAGGACTTCCCCTCGGCGCAATACTCGGCAACGCCGCAGTCGCAGACGTGCTCGAACCCGGCGTTCACGGCACCACATTCGGCGGCAACCCTGTTGCCTGTGCTGCAGGAATCGTTGTCCTTGAGGAAGTCATGGAGAACGGCTTAATGGCGAATGCGGAAAAACGCGGCGCAGAATTGATGAACGGACTTTCGGCGCTCAAGGCTGAATTCCCCTCGCTCGTCAAAGAGGTCCGCGGCTACGGTCTGATGGTCGGGATGGAACTCACAAAAGACGGCGAAGGCATCGTTACCGCTATGCGCGCGAAGAACGTGCTCATCAACTGCACAAATGTGAACGTCCTCCGCTTCCTCCCGCCGCTAATCGTCGAGTCGAAGCACGTCACCGAAACAATCAATAAATTACGGGAAGTGATGAAGGCGGGGGCGTAAGAGAATCGCCGAGACAGGATGACCTAAAAGGCGTGTCATTCTGAGCGCAGCGAAGAATCTCCGACGGTAGTCGGATCCACAAGCGTGGGAGATCCTTCGCTAACGCTCAGGATGACAGACCATTACGGATAATCAATTCATTATTATGAAACGCGATCAGCAACACGAATACTGGATGGAAGCTGCTTTGCGAGAAGCGGAATCTGCGGCTCGACGAAAGGAAACCCCGGTTGGCGCAGTGATTGTGCACGACGGCACGATCATCGGCAAGGGCTCCAACCAAACCGAAATGCTGCAAGACCCCACCGCCCACGCGGAGATGATCGCCATTACCGCCGCCGCATCGTATCTTGAAAACCGCCGGCTCGATAACTGCGTCCTCTACGTTACCATGGAGCCCTGCCCCATGTGCGCCGGAGCGATTGTTCTTGCGCGGTTGCCATTGCTGGTGTTCGGAGTGTACGATCCGAAAGCAGGCGCCGTCAGTTCGCTCTACAACATTACCAACGATACGCGGCTCAACCACCGCGTCCATGCCATCGGGGGAGTGCTACAGGATAAATGTGGAGCGTTGCTGAAGGAATTTTTCAGCGCGGTAAGAAAATAACCCTAGAATCCGGATATGTAGGGCGATCCACCGCTGCGGATCGCCATACATCGCTAACGCCATTGCGAGGAGTTCAGTACCCGCAAGGGACTGAGCCACTCGGAAATCCCCTCAAGCAATCGTCATTGCGAGCGGATTTCGTGCCCGCAGGCACGACGCGAAGCAATCCCGATATCGGTTTGCAAAATCCCGACCTTCCGGAATGCGGATCAAACCGGCGATTGCGCGTTTCAAAATCATTTTCCATCCAACGCATTTTCCGCCGAATCCCGTTCCGCCGGCCCCGCGAACAAATCGAAATGCACCACAATAGAATCTCTCGCCTTGATTAATCCGAAAAAAGCCGACGGCGGATCGATATTGTAGTCGCGCATCGAAAGGTGAATGCTTCCCTCCACGCGAAACGCGCCGGAATCGATACCCCTTGCTGTCGCAATTGCATCTACGCTACGCGTTACTCCGGCAATCGAGAGATTTCCCGTTGTTTGTAGTTCCCAAAATGGATTGATCGAATCCGGCGGCGCAATAAGTTCCGCAGAAATGAGTTCATAACGAATCTGAGGAAACGAATCCGCTTTCATCGCCTCATACATATCGCGGTTCATCCGGCCGTTCCCGCAATCCAAACGGGAGACGAGAACCGACACTTGCGCCCGCGCACCATATCGTACCCCGGCGCTCGATATTCCTCCCTGCGCGCCGAACCCCTCGACCTTAAGCGCGATGCAGCTGAATTGGTTGACAGTCGAACTGCCGTCGATCCGGATTGCGCTTTCCGGAGCAAGGACGTACCGCGGTTGAGCGTACGAAATTGCGGCAAACGCCGCCAGGAATAGCATCGTTGCGATTCGATATCCGAGTTTCATAGCTAACATTCCTTCCATAATCCGGATGCGAACTGTTTCCACTACTGAACAAAAACGGCGGTTCGCTTTCGCGAACCGCCTGTTTTCTCTGTGTGATACCACCATGATTATTTGCTCCAGCTTCCGTCTTACCGTTTTGTGATCAGAATCCAACTGATGCTTCCATCATCCAGCCGTTAAACATCCCGCCGGAACGGATATCGGTCGCCGGAAAATCTTTATACACCTGGCTCATCCACTCACCTTTGAGCATCATGTTCTTGGTGAGGATCCATCCGATGGAACCAACTGCCCGATTGATAGTGACATCGGTGGGATCGTTTCGGAGCGCCGCCTTCACGGAGTTGTAGCGCGCGCCCACCCAGAAGTCTTCGCCGCCGGCGGGGAAGCGGTAGAGAACATCGACCGCGTATTGGGTTGCCGCTCGTGTGTCTTTTTCCACGATCGTTCTGCCGTTTGCGGCTTCGTATGTTCCGAACAGCTCCAATCCGTTATACTTGACGAAGGGATTAATCATGAACGTTGTTACCGCTTCGCTGAAGGAGGGGTTAAATCTTCCGGAGAATCCTTGCGCGTCCGATGCTGCTAAGGTATTTTCCATGACGAAGAAGTAGTGCGAACCCGCCCGGTCGCCGCCAAAAAGCGTATTGCTCGGGCCGCTCTTGTCGGTATAAACCGAGCCGGTAAGGCGCACTCTGAGGTCGCTGTTGATCTGTGAGTCGTATCCCGCTTTCGCATGGAACGCAGGGTCGTATGCATTGATCTGCTCGGTCGCGCTATCGATCTTCGTGGCTGCAACTACCGTCGGATCGAGCTCCCCATCCGTGATGCCGACCATCCCAAAGAACCCCGATGGGCAATGGTAGTAGAACTCCGCGCCAACTTCGGTGGCGAATTCATCCATGATGTAGTTTTCGACGAATGGATTGTACATCGTGCTGCCGCCATCGGTTCTGCGAAAATGCTGATCGCCGTAATCGACTTCCAGATCGCCGATCTTCACCGTGACATTCTTCATCAGATTGTTCACCATATCGCTATTAAAGAACGGCAGCTTATCGAATTGAATATATCCCGCCTTTACCCATGCATCGTTATGGTGCCGTGTGGAAAGATAGGTGATGAGGTTCGTCCGGATCCCGTCGGCAAGCTGAACATCGATATTCATGTTCGCCATCGCAAGGTTCACTCCGCTCGTGAGCGGCATCAGCTTATTGGTGTTCACGCCGTTCACGATGACCGCGATGGCATTATTCTGATCGGCCAGCGATTGGTAATCTTGCGTAAAGCCGCCGCCGACTTTTACGAGCAATCCGCCAAACGGCGTTGAATCGTTTTTTGTCGTTTCGAAGAGATTGATCCCCGTTCTATCGTACGGGCGGAAATATTGAAGGGAAGATTGCTGTGCGAATGCAACCGTCGCGGTTAAGAGCGCGCAGAGGGCAAATAAGTATATAGTGCGTTTCATAGCCTGGGTCTCCTGTAGTATTTTATTTAATTATTGGTTCTTTAATATTAAATCAAAAATTATAGTGACTTTTGGGTTCGTTTTCATCGCACCGAACATGAACGAAGGCGGATCGACGCCGTAGTCGGTCATGAGCAGGTCGCGGGAACCCTGGAGGCGAAACACTCCGCTATGGAGGCGGGTAAGA
>DATGFY010000376.1:0-2072 GCA_035308785.1 Bacteroidota bacterium
CGTCGGGTACGATCACATGTTCGGCAGAGACCGGGAAGCAGGAGTTGACGACTTAGAGAAAATTGCCGCTGATTTAGGTTTTGCAGCAAGGCGCGTTGACCCGGTGATGGTTGAAGGACGCGTGGTCAGCAGCTCGTCAATTAGGGAACTGCTCCGAAGCGGTGATATCGTCGCCGCGAATGATGCGCTCGGCTATTCGTACCGTCTCAAGGGCATCGTTGTCCATGGCGATGGGAGGGGCGCTTCGTTGGGATTTCCAACCGCGAATCTCGAGCCTGCGTTCAAGAAGAAATTGATTCCCGCCCTCGGCGTCTATTTTGTCGGAGTCCAGTGGGAAGGGCAGCAGCTCTACGGGATGATGAATATCGGGGTGCGGCCGACATTCGAAGTCGAAAGAAAAAAAGTCATCGAGGCGCACATTTTCGATTTCTCGGGCGACCTCTACGGCAAAGAATTGCATGTCCAGTTCCTGCGTAGAATCAGAGCAGAGATGAAGTTTGCATCGGTCGAAGGTTTAAAAGCGCAGTTGCAAAACGATTACAAAGAATGTATGAAGTTTGTTCAAGAATTTTATCAATCATAAGAATTAACGGACACAAGGAGAACAATAATGCCGGTCAGCAAAGATCAAAAGAAAGAAATCATGACAAAGTTCGGCAAGTCGGCGGTAGATTCCGGCTCGCCCGAAGTACAAATCGCTATTCTTACGACCAACATCACGGAGCTTTCGAAGCATTTGGAAGGCAACAAGAAAGACAATCATTCGCGGTTAGGTTTGCTGCGGATGGTCGGGAAGCGCAGAAAGCTTCTGGATTATCTTCATGATAAGAATATCGATCGCTACAGAAAAATCATTCAGGAACTCGAAATCCGCAAGTAAGCGGACGCCCTGTCTGAGCATCGCAATCACATCAGAGAACTCTGAAATAGCTTACTGAATACGCTCATTCTCAGTCCTGCTCATTTGTTCTGCGGGACGAAGAATCTCGGCCGTTCGTCAATTGACCTGCGCCACTTACGATCGAGATTCTTCGTTGCCCCGCATCTTCACGATGGCGGAGACTACTCGGAATGACCGTTCGGTGACCTGTACAGGGTTCTCATACTAGAGAACTGGAGAACATATATGGTAGTTAAAAAAGAAATAGAGATTGGCGGGCAAAAGATTACGCTCGAAACGGGCAGGCTCGCCAAGCAAGCAGACGGAGCGGTATTAGTTTGCTGCGGTGAGACAATGGTGCTTGCCACCGTCGTCGCTAACAAGGAAGCAAAGGCGGGACAAGATTTTTTCCCGCTGCAAGTTGAGTATCGTGAGAAAACTTCTGCCGCGGGCAAAATCCCCGGCGGATTTTTTAAACGCGAAGGCCGCCCGACGGAGAAGGAAATTCTTTCCTCACGTCTGATCGATCGCCCCTTACGTCCGATGTTCGCGGAAGATTTCAAATGCGAAACGCAGGTTATGGTGACAGTGTATTCGTCCGATCAGGAAAACGATGGCGATGTCCTTGGCGCGGTTGCGGCCTCGGCGGCGCTCGTTATCTCCGATATCCCGCTCCTCGATCCGATCGCGGAAGTCCGGGTGGGACGAACGGATGGCAAGTTCATCGTTAACCCGAAGTACAGCCAGCTTGTTGGCAGCGATATGGACATCCTCGTCGCCGGCACGTCAAGCTCGATTGTGATGGTCGAAGGCGAAGCGAGAGAAATCTCCGAAACCGACATGCTCGAGGCGTTGAGGTTCGCTCATGCCAATATCAAGATGCTGTGCGAGGTCCAGATGGAATTGCGCAACGAATGCGGCCGCCCGAAACGCGATGTCGCATCCGATCCTCTGAAAGAACCCCTCACAAAGACTCTCACCACCGTTGTGCGCCACAAAGTGCACGAGGTGACGAATAAAGTTCTGACCAAAGAAGAACGCAGCGCGGCCAACGATGAAATCAAAGATATGGGCTTCAAGACGCTGACCGAACTTCTGAAGAATGAAAAAGAACCCGTCCGCCAGGAGATTGCGAAGTTGGAAGGTCCAAATGCGGTTCTCGTCAAAGGCGGTGCGGAAGAATTCGTTAAAA
>DATGFY010000377.1:0-2347 GCA_035308785.1 Bacteroidota bacterium
TATTAACGCTCAGGAAGGGGGTATTTCCTCTTCCGTTTCCGAGCCCGCCGTTTACGATTCTCTCCGCGCCGTATGATCCGCCGCCGTGTCTCACTCCGCCATATTGACATTCATCCGAAAAATCGCTAAAATTTTTCTGCGGGGACTACCCAATGAAGGAAAAGAAACAGGTTTCTGAAGGGCAGCAGAAACCGGGTCAAGTTACGGAAATCAACATCCTCGTGATGGAGGATGAACCGCATATTGCCGAGTCGATCTCCAGTCGCCTTACGGAAGAAGGTTATGCGGTAGATATCGCGCATGATGGCGAGAAGGGATACGAACTTGCTCTCTCAAAAAAATACCACGTCATTGTTCTTGATCTTCTCCTCCCGCGCAAAGACGGCCTCAAAGTTCTTCGCGACCTTCGCCGCAATAAAGTTCAAAGTATGATCCTTATCCTCACTGCGAAGTCCACCATCGAAGACCGTGTCGAGGGCCTGCGTTCAGGCGCTGATGACTACCTTCCGAAACCCTTTGCCATCATGGAACTCCTTGCGCGCATCGAGACATTGCTCCGGCGGCAAGGAATCGTGCAAACAACAATCTTACAGGTCGGCGATCTCGAACTTGATACGGCGACTCGTTCGGCCCGCAGGGCCAACCGCAACATTCATCTCACCACCAAAGAGTATCTTCTCCTCGAGTTGTTCATGCGCAATAAGAACCGTATCCTCACCCGCCGCGCAATCGCCGAGCAGGTGTGGGGATATAATTTCGATACCGGTACGAACCTCGTCGATGTGTATATCAATTACTTGCGCAAATCGATTGACAACGGATTTTCGAAGCGGCTGATCTATACCATCCGCGGGGTAGGTTTTGTTTTGAAAGAAGAGTAGATGTTCCGATCGATTCGTTTTCGCCTCTCCCTGTGGTATGCGGGTGCAGTCATAGCCATGTTCCTTGTGGTCGCCTTCCTGGTGGAACAAAACCTCAGCCGCACGCTCTCCTCAAATCTCGATGGCCAACTTACCGCCGAAGTGGAATGGATGATGGAGCGCCTGAGCAATCCCCCGTTGCATTCGCAAAAACTCGAGCAGGTGCGCGCCGACTTGTTCAGTCAGTTAGTCTATTTTCCCGTTAAGCAATTCGTCGAAGTCTATGACGCCGATGGGAAATTGTTTTATCGTACGAACAACCTGGAGCAAGATACACTCCGCAAGCTGGTAACAACGCAGATTTCTTCAGATCTGCTATTGACTTCGTTGAATTATCGGGGAAGGAAAATGCGGGTGGCGGCGGAGCGCACCGAGAACGCGACCATTATTATTTTGGCGCTTACCGAAGGGGTTACCGTTCCGAGTCAGCATATTCTTCAAATTTTCCTCTGGCTCACTCCCTTGGTCATCGTTGTCTCGATTGCGGGTGGGATTTATCTTTCCAGGAAATCCCTTGAGGACATGAACCGCGTAATCCTCGCCGCGCAATCGATTACCGCTGAGCGGCTCCACGGCCGGCTGCCCGAACGAAACGTGCCCGATGAGATCGGGAGATTGATCTCCACGTTTAACGCCATGATGGCGCGATTGGAACGGTCGTTTCAGCAGATGAAACAGTTTTCCGGCGACGCCTCGCACGAATTGCGTACGCCGCTCGCTGTCCTTCGAAGCCAGTTAGAATCCGCGCTCAACGACCGGATTTCACTCCCCGAAATGAAGCGCATCGCTGCCAATTGCCTCGACGAAACAATGCATATGTCCACGCTCGTGGATTATCTGCTTTTGCTTGCCAAGGCCGACGCAGGCCAGGAAATCATTTCCCACGAACCGGTCGATCTGGGTGAGATGATACGGGATATCTATGTCGATGGAGCAGCCCTCGCCTCGCAGCGGTCAATTACGGTAACCCTCAAACATTCGGAACGAGCCGTCATCGAAGGTGATGCCCAGCGGTTGCGGCAAATGTTTCTCAACCTTATCGATAATGCTATCAAATATAACCGCGATCATGGACAGATTACGCTCGACTTAGAGAGGGAAAACGGCAGCGCGGTCGTTACGGTGGCGGATTCCGGAATTGGCATTCCTGAAGAAGAGCTATCGAAGATTTTCGACCGGTTCTACCGCGTCGATAAGATTAGAACGAAAACGGGAGGGATGGGGTTGGGCCTGTCTATCGTAAAATGGACCGTGGATGCGCATCACGGTTCGATTGCCGTGAACAGCACCTTGCATAAAGGGTCGGCGTTTACCATTCGTTTCCCCGTCCTCTCGAACAAGGAATTGGCGGCGCTCTCAGCGTCCGCCGGTTGACCGCTCGTAAAGCAGCCGCGCGCCTTCAAGCACCAGATTAGGTGCAATCCGGT
>DATGFY010000378.1:0-1940 GCA_035308785.1 Bacteroidota bacterium
GGGATTTTCGTCGTTGACGGCTTCGACGCGCAAGAGCGCAAAGAAGCGTTCGCCTTCTTTCGGAGGCCTAACCTGACCACTCACCGTATCGCCGGTGCGCAGATTGAACTTCTTGATCTGCGAAGGCGAAACGTAAATATCGTCCGGCGAAGGCAGATAGTTATAATCTACAGCGCGCAAGAAGCCGTATCCATCGGGGAGAACTTCGAGCACGCCCTTGCTGAACGTGAGGCCGTCTTGTTCGGTCTGGGTTTCGAGAATCCGGAATATTAAATCTTGTTTCCGGAGATCGGTATAATCTGCGATCTCGAGTTCTTTGGCGATTTTTGTCAGTTCAGAAATCTTTTTGGATTTCAGTTCTGCCATGTCCATTGGCATAACGCGTGGATCCTTTTAAATGAGTATGAAGAGGATGAATAATTAGAACTGTTGGGTCGTATTCGAGTTACAAACTTGAGAAAAACGAACAACATCTCGACCGCGCAAAAAGCGGTAAAATCACCTCAATTGGGGTTAACTAAGGGAAAAGGCTTTGTTGAGATTTCTTGCTGATTGGAAAAAGTGGATAACAACCCGGCAACCTGAAGAGACGCTTCTTTCCTTGCCGATTTAAATATACAGGTAAAACCAATAAAACACAAGTAATCCAAGAAAATTTCCACAGCCCTCTCCCGTCGCTACATGCGAGATCGATCGTTTTTTAGCCACTCCATTGCCTCCCCCACTACCAAATGCGAGCCAAAGAGGAGAATAGGCTCATCGGGGCGGCATTCCGAGACAGCCATTGGGATGGCCGATGCGACATCATTCCCATCGTAGCATTTGACACCTGCGCGATGGAGTTCGCGAACGATTTCATGCGAGGGCAGAGAACGTTCCAACTTCGGAGTTACGGCGAACACAGCACGGCTTGACGAGGCAATAAGCGGTAACATCGACCGATAATCTTTATCCTTCATTACGCCAAAGACCGTAATAAACTGCCGGTAATTTAGCATGGCGAGTGACCCGAGCAATCGTTCCACCGCAGGCGGGTTGTGGGCAACATCGGCAATCATCAGCGGCGATTTGTGGATGACACCCATTCTTCCGCGCAAACCCGAGTAGCGGCTGATGTTTGCAAGTCCACGATGAATGGTACGGCGAGTAATTAATCTAAATCCATACATCTCGTTCAGTAACTCAAGTGCACACAATGCCACTCCGGCATTCTGCGCTTGATGCTCCCCCGCCAGCGAGACAAACAGATTCTTATCCTTCCGTAACGACCTCTCATTCGAGAGAGTGAGTCCTTCAATAGTTGAATCGATGATATTGCTACCCCTATTATCCTTAACAATGTGCAGGGGCGCGCGGTTCTCTTTGCAGGCCTTTCGGATTACTTTAAGAGGTTCGGATTGACTGACCGCCGTGATACACGGAATGCCCGGCTTGATTATTCCCGCTTTTTCGGATGTGATGGCCTCCAAGGTGTTCCCCAGGTATTCGGTATGGTCGAATCCGATTGATGTAATAATAGAGAGAATCGGAGTAACAGCGTTTGTGGCGTCGAATCTCCCTCCTAACCCGGTTTCCAGAACAGCAATATCGACCTGTTCGTCGGAGAAATATTTCAATGCCATGGCTGTGGTGGCTTCGAAAAAGGTCGAACGAAGAGAAACAATCCGCGGTTTCAGATGGGCGGTATATCCGGCCAGAGCAGTGTCAGAGATTTCCTTCGCATCGATGCGGATACGTTCGTTGAAATTTACAAGGTGCGGCGATGTGTACAGCCCCGTGCGGTAACCCGAAGCAGTGAGCGCGGAAGCGATCATCGCCGCAGTCGAGCCCTTCCCGTTCGTCCCTGCTATATGAATAATCGGGTAATCGTTTTCGGGATGACCGAGAAATTCCTGCAGACGGCGGATATTTTCTAATCCGAGCTTGATGCCGAATTTTTG
>DATGFY010000379.1:0-3664 GCA_035308785.1 Bacteroidota bacterium
TCCATCTTGCCGGCTTCGATCTTCGAGAGGTCGAGAATATCGTTAATCAGCGACTGGAGGTGTTTGCCGCTGACATTGATGGTCTTCATGAAGTCGAGCGCCTTCTCTTGGGGCAGAGAATTGAAATCGACGGTCAGGATCTCCGAAAACCCGACGATAGAATTCAACGGCGCGCGAAGTTCGTGGCTGAAGGTGGCGAGGAAGCGTTTCAACGTTTCGTTTGCGTCGTCGGTTTTCTTCTTCTCGTTTTCGAGTTCGATATTCTTGACAGTAATTTCGTACATCAATTGCTTGCGGCTGAGGCCGGTGGCAAGTTCATTGGTGATGATGGAGAGCATCGCCTGTTCATCGGCTGCGTATTCGGCCTCTTTGCGCGAAAAGACCTCAAGAACGCCCTGCAGTTCGTCTTGCGCAATGAGCGGAATAGAAATCAAACTTTTGAGGCGGAGATCTTCGAGCTCGTTCGGAAAATGCGCTGCAACGCTGTGGCGGGCAAGTTCATCAGTAACGATCGTTTCTTTACGAAGGGCCGTTTCGACGGTGATAGTTTCGGTCTCTTCATTCACATGCTGGTGCTCGATTGTTGATTCAGGTGGCAGATCGGGCAGGGATGGCGACATCAGGTGGAGCATCGCGGCACGGGCATCGTACCGGTAAATGCAGACGAATCGTGATGGGATTTCCATAAATTCCGCAATGCGCTCGCCCACGGCGAGGCACATTTCATCGAGGTAACGCGCGGCATTGATTACACGCGAGGTCTCGATCAGGATTTCCTTCTGGCGCTGCTGGCGTTTCTTTTCTGTAATATCGTGGAACAGGACAGAGATGCCGCTTTCGGTCGGGTACATGCGGACATCAAACCACGCCTCGAACCGTTCATCGCGGTACGAAGTCTCGAGCATCTGGGGAGCTCGCGTTTCCATAGCACGGGTGTAGCTTTCGCCGAGTTCGGCGTTTTTTGCATTCGGAAAGATCTCGAAAACATTCTTTCCCAAAACCTCGTCGCGCTTGAGGCCCGTCCCCTGCTCGGCAGCGCGGTTCCAGTAGGTGAACCGGTATTCTTTATCCAAGGCGAAAAAACCGCCCGAAATGCCCTCAAGAATATGCTGATATTCTTCCGGATTGGTCATATCTTATTCGAGAAATTCAACATGGAGGTTTGTGATTCCAAGAATAGTAAATTTTTCAATAAGATGCAAGCGTCGGTTTAAGCAGAGTATGAGATTAATCCCACAGGTATGCCACTCCTAAAGGGTTATTCGGGTTTCTGGGACTAGGATGGAAACAAGCCCCTCCCCCTCAGATGGCTTATGTGAACAGGTTATCAACATGCTTTCAAGGTTGGATAACTCGTTCAATTTTATTGGAGTTACGGCTTGTTGGGGTTAGTTATTAACAGGGGGTTTAAGGGGATTTCGCATCCGATTAGCCGATTTATTCAGGGCGATCTGTTAATCGCCTTGAACGAAAATCCGGCAGCCAACTGAGATCTCTAAATTGAAGGCCCGATTGAAAAATAAAATAAGAGCGGACCGGTACTGATCGGATTGGAGGATATGCTGCGCTCAAAGAGGAAGCTCGCGCCGGCGCCAAACGATGCCGGGCCTAGCGGCGTATCGAGACCTAGCTCGACGCCAACGCCGTGGTGGAACGTATTAAGCTTGAGGTCCCCAGGGACAGCTGAGATGGTGCCGAGATCATAGCGGATGGTGCCGTACGAATCGAACAAAATTTTGAACGGCATCCAGTAGCGGTACTCCATGTTCACGAGGAATATCTGGCGGCCGCGGCTGTCGTCCTCGTTGAGGCCGAGGAATGATTGGTAGCCGCCCAGCGAGTACTGCTCTGAAAGCGGCAGCGTTTGATCGGCAAAACCGAATGTGATCTTGGGATGCAGCGTATTCCGCGTCAGGAATGTCAGGTATGTCCCATAAACCGCGGTCACTTTAGAATACGATTCCTGACTGCCGATCTCCTTCGAGGAGTAGTCGTACGAAAGATTAAAATAGATTCCGGATGTCGGAAACGCGAACTTGTTCTCGGTATCGAACGTCGATTGCAGTTTCACTGCAACGAGGTTATAGGAATCGGCATTGAATCCGGTTCCGGAGATCGAATCAATCGTGTGATGCTCGGCGCGAAGCTCCGCCGTGAGATCGCCAAAACGCTCGAGCTGGTCTCCGAACGTGAACGAACCGCCATAGCGTTCATCTTCGTAATGGCCGATTTGGATTCGATTCCAGTGGAGACCGGTTGTTTGCGGATCATCGCCGTACGTGTTGATGTCTTTCCAGCGATAGTACGTTTTGAGATCGAATGTGAGATACGATTGGAAAATGCGGTTGGCCCGATACCCGGCGCTGATGATTCTATCGCGCAAGCCGTATTTGAATGCAATGCCGAGATTCTCTCCTGCTCCGCGAAAATTGGCATCTTGCAAATTAATCATGCTAACGATCCCGCGTTCGTTATCAGCGTGGAGGCCGATATAGAGAAGTTCATCGGGCCTTTCCTTGACGCGCAGAACGATGAACGGGATAGTGCCTTCGTACCGCACATCGACAAGGACATAATCGAACAGACCCGTGCTCGCGATATTTGTGACACCTGCATAGACCTGATCGAGATCGAAAACATCGCCTTTGTCCAGCGGAAACTCCCTGCGAATCACGTAATCGCGCGTTCGATCGTTGCCCTCGAAGCGGATGCCGCCGAGGATCCCTTCATTGATCGACACCGCGATCTCCCCTCTTGCGGTATCGATATGTACCGAATCAATGCGGGCAAGCGAGTATTTTTCGCTGCGATAGCGTTGGAGAATTTCTTCCAGACCTGATTGCAGGGTCTGATAATTTAACGCCTTCCCCTGCAACGGACGGAGGATACTTACGATTGAATCTCTAGGGATCTCATTGCAACCAACAACCGCCACCTTAGTTACAGGTGAATTTTCCTTTATATGATAACCAATTTCAGTCGCACCGGACCTTCGTGAGACCGTTCCATACACATCGCGATACCTCCCAAGCGCGGCTAAGCGCGTTAATTGTTCTTCGGCGAGGGAAACGGAAAACGAACCATTCCCCGCCTCTTTCAGAAATTCTTCTTGGATGTCCGTATCGACCGAATCCCCAACAAACGAAATACGTGTTGGGCCGAGCAGGCTATCGGGGACGACTGTTTGCAAGGGCCGATGTGATTTTGCCAAAATGGCGCGTCGAATGTTTGCAATTGCAGAATCCGCCGCAACCTCGCCCGCGTGAATCAACGAATCGATGTGCTCAAACCGGGCCAGCGAATGATTCCCGATTTCCGGAGTAATAACCACACTCGCCTGCTTCAGTTGTGCTGCATTTGCCGATTGCATCATAATCGTCATGATCTGATCGGCCACTTCCCAGGGCGCGTTCACTTCCGATTCGGGGCGAAGCTCGCTTGTGGAATTTACAACGATGACGACATCACAGTTGAGAGATTTCGCCACATCAACGGGAATATTCGAGACCAGGCCCCCATCGACAAGAGACATCGAATCCTTTTCGAGCGGCGTGTACAGAAAGGGCACAGTCACGCTTGCACGCATCGCTTCAGCAAGCGATCCGCGATCGAGAATGACTCGCTTTCCCTTGCGAATATCGGTCGCGACTGAACGGAATGGAAT
>DATGFY010000380.1:0-11574 GCA_035308785.1 Bacteroidota bacterium
GAATCGTATTCCTGTTGTTGGCTGTTACCTGGATCGCGCGCGCCGAGCAATCGAAAGTGCTCACGCTCCTGAGCGATGTGAAACCGGACGACCGCATAGAATTATCGGGCATCTCCGGATCGGATATCACGCTCCGCACGTGGGATAAGAACCAGATCTCGATTCGCCTGAAGATCTCGATCTCGTGCTCCGACCGCGATTATGAAAATGAATATATCGCCAAGGCCATGTTGCATCAATCGGGCGGCGGCGGCGTTGTGCATGTTGAACTCGAAGAGCCCTCTTCAACAGGCGGCAGCGGGATCTTCAGCATTCTCCATCGATACTATCTGAACAAGGCGATCAGCGGCGAAATTTACATCCCGCGCGATAATCCGTTGACGACGGATTTCCGGTATGGGGCGATGGACCTGACCGATATGAAAGGCGAACTGCATTTGATGGGCACCAACAATAACATCAAGGTGGGCAATTGTCCGGCCCTGCGGGAGATCGAAAATAACTATGGCACCACGACGATTGAAAATTCCGGCGGAGATTTGCGCCTGTCGTCGACATCGTCAACGATTTCCATAAATAATTTCAACGGTGCGGTCGATATCTCGGCCAATTATTCCGTTATCACTGCCAACAAGATCGCGAAAGAACTGTCGATCAGCGATCAAAGCGGCACCCTGAAAACATATAACATCGGCGGAGCGTTGACGCTGAATGCGAACTATTCGACCATTAACGGCGGAGATGTAAACGGCGCCGTCAGTATTACCTGCGCCAGCGGTTCGATCGGGATGAGCAATATCCGGGGCAAACTTGCGATCGATGCGAAGTACAGTACGGTGAGCATCGACAGCGTCACCGCGGCCGGTACCACGAGCACGATCATCGGCGCTTCGGGATCGTTTACGCTCACGAATTCCGCCGGCAACCTCCGCATCGATAATCCGTACTCGAAGATCTATCTCGAGCGCGTCACGGGCAATATCGACTGTAACACGACAAGCGGCACCATTGAAATCGTCGACGTCGAAGGAGATTTTAAAGCTCAAGCGCCGTACACGCCGATCCGTTGCCGGAATCTCCGGGCGAAAAATGTTGTCGTCACCGATGAAAGCAACGACGTCAATCTGCAATTGGCAACCGTGCCTGCGTTTCTCCAGGTGCGATGCAGATATTCCCCGATCTACGTGGATATGCCAAAGGGGTTCAGCGGGGACATCGAAATGACGGTGGAGTACGGCAAGATCATCACGAACTTTCCGATCAAGAATAAGGAACTTTCTTCCTCGGCATACGGTACCGCGAAAATTGGTTCCGGCACAAACTCTATCAACATCGAAACCAGCTCCGCCAACATCGAACTCCGCGAAGCCGAGCGGTAGGACGATTGGGTGGCGGGGCAAATTGAAACATTCCCCTCCTGTTTTTAAGGAGGGGGTAGGGGAGGTCCTATGATACGTTTTACATTTCCACACTACCGCCGGTTGCCCGCAGTTTGACCTTTGAGAAAAATTTGGTTGATTATACTAACCATCAACCAATAGCAATTTCTCAATGAATAAGAAGATCGGCATCATCGGCGCGGGCAATATGGGATTTCCCATTGCGCGGAACTTATTGAAGGACGGCTGGCAGGTACGGATCTACAACCGGACGGCGTCGAAACTCAAGCCGCTAAAGAAACTCGGCGCCATCATCGTACACTCTCCCGAAGACGTCTGTGAACCCGGAGGCATCGTCCTTTCAATTGTGGCGAATGACCGCGTTCTCGAATCCCTCACCCTGAAGAATACTCAGTTCGCTAAACGACTGGGCAAGGGCGGCACTCATTTTTCCCTCAGCACCATTTCACCAGATACCGCTCGGCGCATTGCGAAAGCCCATAAGAAATACGGGGTGGCATATCTTGGCTCACCGGTATTCGGCAGGCCCGAGGCGGCCGCAGCGCGCAAGCTGTGGTTCTGTATTTCAGGATCCCGCGTTGCCAAGAAACGGGTCAAACCGTTGATCGATGCGCTGGGGCAGGGGGTGTTCGATTTCGGCGAGGACCCCGGCGCGGCAAACGTGGTGAAGCTTGCTGGAAATTTCCTCCTTATGTCGGCGATCGAAGCGTTAGGCGAGGCGCTGGCGCTTGGGCAGAAGAACGGCATCGCTCGCGCGAAACTTGCCGGGATGCTGACTGCTACGCTGTTCAATTGTCCGGCGTATTACTCGTACGGGAAGAAATTAGCAGATGAGACCTACGACAAAGTAGGGTTTGCGCTGCCGCTCGGGATGAAGGACGCGCATCTCGTGCTCGCCTCTGCAGCAAAAAGCAAAGTGAAGATGCCTTTGGCGAAATTGATCGAGAAGCGATTCGGCGTGTTGATGAAGCGGAATC
This sequence comes from Bacteroidota bacterium, assembly GCA_035308785.1. Classification (GTDB taxonomy): domain Bacteria; phylum Bacteroidota; class Ignavibacteria; order UBA10030; family SZUA-254; genus DATGFY01. The sequence goes on from DATGFY010000380.1 coordinate 2,378, forward strand.
CGGAGAAAATCGATTGGTCGGCGTTGGGAATGCTTGCTTCGGAAGAAGCCGGATTAGTTTCTGGTAAGAAGTAATCCGCCGCGGGCGGAGTGAGACGTGAGTCGATCGAATGAGCCGATCGTTACGATCCTAATATTTGCCGCTTTCTTCCGGCGAAGGCAACCAAAAGAAGCACAACGCTCGCGATAAGGTAGGCGGCGGCAGTTCCGGAGGATAGCGATTTCGCAGATGTTCCGATATAATCGATGCCGGGTGTTTTGTTGATCGGTCCGATGTACCAGAAAAAAGTGTAAACGACTTCGAACAACTTGCTGCTCCCGCTCCAGACGCCGAGCGTTAAGGCGAGTGTTGGGATAAATACAACGGCGACTGCCCATGCGAAGAGCGAAAGCCATTCGCCGGAAATCAGAAATTGTATTCCGGCTCCAAACCCGAGCGCCAACGATACGGCTACACCGGCAAGCCATATGGCGGGGAACTGCCGGCGGAGCAAATGCGGAGTTGAGAAAATTACCTGCTCGGTTGAAGTGCGCTTCTCGCGTGTGCCCATCGCAGACCAGAGCAGCACCGGCCAGATCCAGCAGAAGGGGAGCAGGTACTCGCGCACTACATCCACTGGGCTGAAAGCGGAACCCGCCACCAACCCCAGCGCAACGAGATACCACCAGCGCGAGATTCCCTTGAACATCAACCGGAGTTCTGCGATCAGCATATTATGCCGGAGAGAGTTTCTTTTTTGGGAGCGCCCGATCGAAGCGGCGGAAGAGCAATGAGCTGATGACAGCGAGCAGCAGCGTCCATGCGAACCACGACAGCCGCGTGAAAATAATCCACGGAGTCCATTGCATCCCATTCCAGACGACCGGTTTCAGGTCTTTGGTTTGGCCTTCGGGTCCGATGTTCAAGCCGAACGAGTCTTTATAGTTAGGATCCTTGGAACGCACCGCTTCCTGCATCTGCGGACGGACGAGCGAGAGGCCCGTGAGATCGAATGCGGGCATGTCGTTTTCGATCGGAAGAGCAATCGAGGTGGCCCAGAAGAAAATGAAGAACACATTCCCGAAACCGCCGCGCAGCCACGAGATATTCTCGAAGAGCAGCGCGATGCCTGCGGTGAGAAACATCGCCGGGAGAGCGATCAACAAGAACGGCAGGAGCAACGCAGGCAAATTAAACGCGCCCGATTCCGATTTCCCGAGCTGCATCGCGAAACCTGCGACGAACATGATGCCCGTGATCGACATGAGAATGAACGCATTGCTGAAGAGCTTGCTCAGGATATAGGTAAAGTTCGAGATGCGGGTTGCGGCAAGAATCTGACCGACGCGGGTTAGCTCGTCGCGTTCGACCGCATTCTTCACGATATAAAATCCGGCGATGGTGTAAATCGTTACGACTGAAAGCGCCATCAGCATCCCGACCCACGCGGAATTATACACGCCGCGGTAGTTTCCGAGCCGGAGGACAATGTTCCCTGCGTATGCCGAATAGCCCACGTAGAGCGTCGCGACCATGGTGACAAAAAAACTGTACCTCCGTGTTCGTTCGAGCACGTCGGCTTTCGTGAGGCGATACAAAATTGTGAAATATGTGCTCATCGATTCCCCATCGAAAGTTGGCCGTTGCCGTTCGTGCGGGCAAGTTCCGTCGATTGTCCCTCTGATATATAATAGAGATAAGCGTCTTCCAGGTTTGGCGAAAGCTCTTCCGCGCCCGGCGCGGGGCAAGAATCCGCGATGACGCGAAGGTGGACCCCGTCGCTTCGGTTGATGCTGCTGCTGATACGGAACACTTTGCGGGCCGCGGCAAGTTCTGAGGCGGGAACGACGCAATTCCACACTTTACGTTCGATCGATGCCAGCAGGTCTTCCGGTGAGCTGTGCGCAACGAGTTTTCCTTTCGCTATGAGGGCGATGGTTTTCGCCGCCGCCTCCACGTCGCTCACGATATGCGTGGAGAGGATGATGATCCGGTCGCCGGAAAGATCCGAAAGCAAATTGCGAAAGCGGATCCGCTCTTCGGGATCGAGCCCCGCAGTCGGCTCATCGACGATCAATAGTTTCGGATCGTTGAGCAGCGCTTGCGCAATGCCGACGCGCTGTTTCATACCGCCGGAATAATCGCCGAGCGGGCGCTTTTTGTATTCGGTAAGATTAACGAGTTCAAGCAGTTCGTCGATCCGGCGGCTAGTGGATGGACCCACAAGTCCTTTTGCAGCAGCGATATATTCCAGGAACTCTCTCGCGCTCAGGTTAGGATACACCCCAAAATCCTGCGGCAGATAGCCCAGCGTCTCCCTCACTGCATTTGGCGATTGGCGGATGTCAATTCCGTTCCATAACACCCTGCCGCTGGTCGGCCGCGTCGTGGTGGCAAGGATGCGCATGAGTGTAGATTTGCCCGCGCCGTTCGGGCCAAGCAGGCCAAGGATACCGGGCCCGATGCGGAGCGAAAACTCGCTCAGCCCACGGTGAGTGGGCGTGTATTGCTTCGTGATATTTTCAATGAGAAGTTCGATAGCGATATTCCTTTCAGGGCAAGCGTATTCGTTCTTCTCCATTAGACGGGAAAGTGGAGAGTATTGTTTCGATTTTTGAAGGAGGAATGTTTCTCCGAAGGAATGCAGCGTGGAGAAACTAAGGGGGTTTTGCTGAAAGGATCTGTTACAACATTTTGGGTTACGCTCCGATGCGCATGAGCAGCAACACCGCATCGCCGATCAGTAAAATGCCGGCAATGCGTGAAATCAAAAGCGGTTTAGGTGCGATTTTTTCGAGGAGTACAAATAACGAGATGACCCCGACCCAGAGCAGGTTCATAATCCCTGTAACAAACAACACTGCCATTAACATCCAGCAGCATCCAAGGCAGTAAGTGCCGTGCCGAACTCCCATCCCGAGCGCGCCCGCGGGTCCCGTTTTCCAATGCTTCATAATGAATTCAAGCGGAGAGCGGCAATGCGTTAGGCAGGTATTCTTGAACGGCGTGAACTGAAAAACACCTGCGATCAAGAGAATGCCGCTGCCGAGCTTCGTGCTCGTCGAAATCATCATCGGCGAAAGGAGGGCATGCGCTTGGAAGAACCATTGGAGGAAGGCAGCAACAGCGCTGAAGCCCGACCAAACAAGAATGTATCCCAAAAGAAAAAATCCTGTCGGCGCATAGGGAGCATCTGTTTGAGCGTTTTTTCTGCTGATCGAAGCGTAGAGAAGGAGCAGCGGCGCGGCGGAAGGAATCATCATTGCAACCATCATGATGCTCCACATAAGAAACATCATGAGAAAATCCGTCCCGGTCCAACCGCCGGTCATCGGCATCGCCATTTTCATGGTGCAATTCTTCATGCTCATCATCAGGTCGATCCCCTTCATTTCTCCGTGGAGATAAACAAGATAATACCACGAGATCGCCGTAATGAGAAACAGCGCAGACCCGATGATCAGGCGATCTTGTTTAAGCAGCCGTTCCATTGCCGAAACAGGATTCGCCGAAAGAAACGGCCGGCGTCAGCCGATACATCCCGCGTTGCTGAAGCGGGTAAGACTTACGTGGCCATTTTTATTCTGATGTTCTGCGGTAATATTGCCGTCTTTGATCCACCACTTTCGGATATTGCTCACAATGGCATTTTTCCATCCGATGCCGCCGGGAAGCTGGATCGTGCCCGTGAACGCGTCGCCGGTAACGGGGTTCTTGATATGTTCGGAATGCACTTCGCCCACGCCCTCGACCGTAAACCAACTGTCATAGTCGTTATAATGGAAATCGATTTTCGTTCGTTTGGTGGGGTGAACCTCTTTGAAGGTCTGGGGGAAAATTTCAAAAACGCCGCCGCCGTTTTTCCCGCTGCCAATGGCTTCGATTGCGGCCAGCTGTTCGGGCGTGGTTTTCGTGTCCACGTATAATGCGCCGATGCCGTTTCCTTCGTGGATTGCTTTGGGCCACCAGAGTCCCATTGCAAAGGTAACGCCATCGAGTTTGGTGCCGCCGAAATGGCCTTTTCGGATGCGGTACGCAACGAGCGCTTCGCAGTTCCCGTGCGTCGGAAGCGCGTTGAAATTGCACGGGCAGCCATAATCGCAGTTACAACTTTGGATATATTCTGCTTCGATTTCCCACGGTGTTTGCTGTTGATTTGCCATATCGATTCTCCTCAGTAATTTCGCTCGTGAAATGTATGAGCCCGTTCCGAAAAACGATTTTTCGGCAGGAACACTCTAATAAATAAATGTAGGAGAATGGGGGAGTAAAAGCAAGCGTTGCGGATTGAGGGTGGTGGGGCAAATTGAAACATTCCCCTCCTGTTTTTAAGGAGGGGGTAGGGGAGGTCTTATAATAAGTTTCAAATCTAACAGAATTGCAGTTATCCGTATTGCTCATCGCTGACTTTTTCCAACCATTCAACGGCTTTGCCATCGAGCGCTTCCTGGATGGCAAAGTGCGCCATTGCGGTTGTTGGCGCGGCGCCATGCCAATGCTTCTCGCCCGGCGGGAACCAGATGACATCGCCCGGTCGAATTTCCTCGATCGGACCGCCCCAGTGCTGCGCCCGCCCGCAGCCGGAAGTAACGATCAATGTTTGGCCGAGCGGGTGAGTGTGCCATGCCGTCCGCGCGCCGGGTTCGAATGTTACATGCGCGCCCACAACCCGAGCAGGTGCGGGTGCAGCGAACTGCGGATCGATGCGCACCGTGCCCGTAAAATAATCCGCCGGGCCTTTTCCCGATGGTTGTGAACCGCTTCGTTTGATGTCCATAGATAATCTCCTTTGAAAGTGTTATTTCATTGCCACGACCTTTAGTCCGCCGCGGCGGAGTGGAACAGGAGCCGCTACATCGGCATGGGCTTTAGCCCAACCCGACACTATCGTGAAGGGTTAAAACCCCTATTTTTTTGGATTATCATCCACGAGCTAAAGCTCGTGGCAATGTTGGGATTAACACAACTTATTCTGCTAGATGCTCGAACCTGTAAGCCAGTTCCGGGCCGCCGTCGCCTTCATATGCAATCTGCGCTACGAGAAGAGCGAACGGCTCCGTGTACCGGGCCATCCGCAACGCCCCAAGATCGATGGGATCAAAACCGACATTGCTGATTAATTGCGCAGCGACCTGCTTGCTCTTGGCATCATCTCCGCAATACACCAAACTCGGTTTATTGTTCTTGCGTTTCGATTCGTACACACCGAATAAAACTTCGCTTGGGATGGTATTGAACGCGGAGACGACCCGTGCTTTCGGAAGCATCTTCGCTAGTTCCTCCGCGCCGGAGGATGTATGCGCCACGACGAGATCAGTATTTTCCAAATTCATTGGGAGCGAGCACGTCAGGATCACCTTGCCGGACAAATCGCCTGCCTGCTTGAGCACGTCTGTGAATCGCGACCAATGCACGGCGAGCAAGACCGCATCTGCGTTTTGCACCGCCTCGCGAGGAGTGCCGGCATGCGCCTTTGGCCCGGCATCTCGCGCAAGCTGTTTGAGCTTCTCCCGGCTTCGTGCGTAGCTGAATGTCACTTCATGTCCCGCGCGTGCAAAGATGGTGCCGAGTTTTGCGCCCATGAGGCCTGAACCTAGAATTCCGATTCGCATGGTTCTTCCCAATTCAAATATCAAGTTTTCTGCTGCTTAACCGCTTCACCATTTCGGGATCGCGATGATCAAAGAATAAGGTCTTTCCCGTATCGAGCGTTGCAATTGAAGTCATATCCTCCGGACTCAGTTCAAAATCGAAAATCTTGAAGTTCTCGGCGATTCTTTCTTTGCGCACCGATTTCGGGATAACAACCACGCCCCGCTGCGTCAGCCACCGCAGGATTATCTGGGCAACCGACCGTTTGTATTTTCCGGCGAGGGAGAGCAGAAGCTCATTGTGGAAAATATTATTTCGCCCTTCCGCAAGCGGTCCCCATGATTCAATCTGAATTGTGTTATCTTGCAAAAATTTCTGCGTTTCAATCTGCTGGCAAAACGGGTGCGTTTCGATCTGATTCACCGTGGGAATCACCTTGTTGTGCATTATCAAGTCCATGATCCGGTCAGGGTGGAAGTTGGCAACCCCAATTGCCCTGATAGTTCCTTCTTGGTTCAATTCCTCCATGGCGCGCCAGGATCCGTAAACATCTCCAATGGGTTGATGAATGAGATACAGGTCCAGATAATCAAGTTGCAGACGCTTCAGCGATTTTTCGACCGCCTTCTTGGTGCCATCGTACCCGGCATCCTGAATCCAAAGTTTTGTCGTAACGAACAGCTCCTCGCGTGCGACGCCGCTCCGTTTGATCGCATTGCCGACTTCCGCCTCATTGAGGTATGAGGCAGCGGTGTCGATAAGGCGATAGCCGGTGCGTATGGCTTCGAAAACGCTCTGTTCGCATTCGCCCGGATTGGTTATTTGGAAAACCCCAAAACCGAGAATCGGCATTTCGATGCCATTATTCAATTTAATTTCTTGCATAATTTATCAGTCCTTTTTCTCGCTGAAGCCAGAAAGATATCATTCGCGTCCTACAATAGAGGTCGGTTCGTTCTTGCAACGCTTCTATCTAGACCGAAAAAAACCGAGCTACCCGTACAGTATTAATATACGAAGACGGGATTTGAAGGGCATATCGGGGAGGCGGGATAACGGATTTCGGACTCCCATCCACGTAAGAATCGTATCGCCCCCCGATTGTTTTTGTGCCAATTCCTTGTTACCTTTTGAAACGGCGAACGGACTAGTCCGCACAAGGTGCTTTTTTGCAGGCGCGCTCGCTTTTTCTCGGCATTCGAACCGAACCTCCTATGGCAAAACCGATTTCCACGATTACCGTTTCACCGACCCTCCCTAAAGAGCTCGCCAATCTTTCGGAGATGGCTCATAATCTTTTATGGGTGTGGGATTATGAGATCAAAGAATTGTTTATTCGCTTGGATCCCGATCTCTGGGAACAAACGAATCACAATCCTGTTGAGATGCTCGGCAAAATTTCGCAGGATCATCTCACCGCGCTTGCGCACGATGAAGCATTCCTTGCCCAGCTCGACCGCGCTTTTCTTCGCTACGTCAATTATCTCCCGACGATTTCGACGTGGTTTGCCAAAACGCATCCCGAGGCAGGCGACGCTACGATCGCCTATTTCTCTGCCGAGTTCGGCCTCACCGAAAGTCTTCAGGTGTATTCCGGCGGTCTCGGCATGCTCGCGGGCGATCACCTAAAATCCGCTTCCGATCTTGGACTGCCGCTCGTCGGTGTGGGACTGATGTATCAGTACGGGTACTTCCGCCAGTATCTGAACGCAGACGGATGGCAGCAAGAACGGTACAATGAAAATGATTTTTACAATCTGCCGACCGAGTTGAAGAAGGACGGCAAAGGAAATCCGATTCTCGTATCCGTTCTCCTTGCCGGCAGAGAACTCAACGCGCGCATCTGGGAAGTATCGGTTGGACGCATACGGTTATTTTTGCTCGACGCCAACATCCCCGATAACACCCCCGATGATCGCGGCATCACTGCGCATTTATACGGCGGTGATAACGAGATGCGGATCCAGCAGGAAATTCTGCTCGGCATCGGCGGCTACCGTGCGTTGAAAGCACTGGGCATATCACCGACGGTCTTCCATGCCAACGAAGGCCATTCGGCATTCCTTACGCTCGAACGCTGCCGCGATCTCATGGCGCAGTACGGCGTATCCTTCGCCGAGGCCCGCGAAGCCACAACGGCAAGCATGGTGTTCACGACCCATACGCCTGTGCCCGCGGGCAACGATTATTTTTCGCAGTCGTTGATGGAAAAATATTTTCCGGCGTACAGCGATTCATTAGGATTAACGTTCGATCAGTTTCTCGGCCTCGGCAGGCAAAACCCCGGTAATTTCAAAGAAGACTTTTGCATGACGGTGCTTGCGCTGCGGATGGCGGGTGCGAGCAACGGCGTCAGCAAACTCCACGGCGAGGTTTCGCGCGAAATGTGGCGCGGCGTGTGGCCGAACATCCCGCCCGAAGAGATCCCCATCGGCTCCATCACCAACGGCGTGCATGCGCCTTCGTGGATCAGCGGCGATATGGGGATGCTCTACGAGCGCTACCTGGGACCGGGCTGGCGGGAAAACGGCGCGCACGGAGTGTGGGACCGCGTCGACCATATCCCCGACGAAGAATTGTGGCGGACTCATGTGCGCCGGCGCGAACGTCTCATTGCATTCGCGCGGCAGCGTCTCGAAGAACATCTGGAAGAACGCGGCTTGCCGCCATCGGAAGTGGCGATGGCCAAGGAAGTGCTTAACCCCTCCGCATTGACGATCGGGTTCGGACGGAGGTTCGCAACATATAAGCGTGCTACCCTGATTCTCCGGAATCCCGACCGGCTACTTAAAATTTTGACGAACAAAGAATGCCCTGTGCAGATCATTATTGCCGGCAAGGCGCACCCAAAAGATACGCCGGGAAAAGAATTGATCCGGCAGATCATTCATTTTGAGCGAAGCCCCGAGATCCGCAGGCGGATGGTGTTTTTGGAAGACTACGACATGGTGACCGCGCGGTATATGGTGCAGGGAGTCGATCTGTGGCTCAACACCCCGCGCCGACCGATGGAAGCGAGCGGCACCAGCGGCATGAAAGCGGCCATGAACGGGGCAATCAATGTCAGCATTCTCGACGGCTGGTGGGTGGAAGGATACAACCGGAATACCGGGTGGGCGATCGGCCGTGGCGAAGTGTATGGCGATGAGGCATATCAGGACGACGTCGAATCGGACGCGCTCTACGATCTTCTTGAAAAAGAAATCGTTCCGCTCTACTACCGGCGCGGAGCTGACGACCTCCCGCGCGCGTGGACCGCAAAGATGAAATCTTCCATGCACGCCCTCTGTCCGGAATATAACACCAACCGCATGGTGCGGCAATATGCGGAAGAGAAATACCTTCCGGCGCACAAGAGGTTCACCGCGCTTTCGGCAAGCAAGCTGAAGGGAGCGAAAGCGCTTGCGGCGTGGAAAGAAAACCTCCGCGCCAACTGGGCAGGAATCAAAATTCTCGATGTGAAAGCCGATGCGAGCGCGGGGTTTAAGGTGGGCGATACGTTCACCCTCCACGCGCTGATCGACCTCGGAAAACTTTCACCCGAGGATGTGACGGTGGAGATGTACTTTGGCGAGCTGAATGCAGAAAGCGACATCGGGAATCCAAAAATTGCACCGATGACCTTT